>CBAAAS010000514.1:0-2972 GCA_964658855.1 uncultured Mycobacterium sp. | reverse complement strand
GCAACGCCCTGGTGCTCGTCCGGGGCAAGCCCACCGACCAGCTACCCGGACCCGGACGGCTGCTCAACACCGTTGCGGTGGCCGCCGGCTGGGCCAAGAACGGCGACGGCGGCGAATTCCTGGATAACTACCTTCGGATCACCCGTCGCGCAAAAGCTGTGGTGCACAAGATCTTCGACGAATAACTCGGCCCCGGCCGCGGTATGTCGTATGCCTCGGTGTTAGTAAGAGATAACGGATGGCCGCTGACGAAGGCCCGCCATGAGCGCCAGGAGGCGGGCTTGGACGCAAAGATCTCCCACGAGGTGATGAGCGCCGACGAACACGACCGATACGTCGAACGATATGGTCCGCTGACCGGCGACATCCGCGAGCTGATCGAGGCTGCGCTGCGTACCGATGCCGAACCCGACGCCATCAGCAGCGCCCGGGTGGCCATCCAGGCGGCGACCGAGACACTGCACGGCCGGTTACGCGACGACTCACAGCCCGTGCACTACGTGGTCGACGGGCGGCCCTTCGCGTGGAACAACGCGGTGATCGGGATCCGTAACGCGATCGCGCCACCGCTGACCGTTCAGCACGGCGACGACCGGAGGAGTTGCTGGAGCGAATTCACACTCAACTCCGCCTACGAGGGGCCGCCCGGCTTGGTGCACGGCGGCGTGTGTGCGCTGGTGCTCGATCACGTCCTCGGCGAAGCCGCCAGCGAGGCGCTGACCAAGCCGCTGTTCACCGGAACACTGACGCTGCGGTTCGTCCGCGGAACCCCGCTGGGGCCGCTGCGCGCCCAGGCCGCCATCGAACGCACCGAGGGCGTCAAAGCCTTTGTCTCCGGACAGCTTTCCGACGCGGACGGAGTCACGGTCGAAGCCGAGGGGATCTTCATCACCCCGTCGTGGGCGCGGTCCGCCGAATGAAGTTCTACGTCAGCAGTGCGTTTCTGGACACCCGAGAGATCCTCGAGGTCGCCAAGGCGGCCGACGACCTCGGCTACGACGGCATGGCGATCCCCGATCACATCGTCAACCTGGAAACTCTGAGCACCCCGTACCCCTACACCAAGGATGGCCAGCGGCGCTGGCAGCCGTTCACCGAATGGCCCGACCCGTGGGTTCTGGTCGGCGCGCTCGCGCAAGTGACGACCCGGCTGCGGTTCGTCACCACGGTCTACATTCCGGCAATGCGTAATCCGTACTCGGCGGCGAAAGCCATTGGCACCGCCGCATATCTGGCCGATGGTCGCGTCGAGCTGGGCATCGGGGTCGGCTGGTGTGAAGAAGAGTTCGACCTGATGGAGCAGCCCTTTGCCAAGCGAGGCAGACGCACCGACGAAATGCTCGATCTGATGCGCACTCTCTGGTCGCCCGACTGGACGGAGTTCGATGGCGAGTTCTATCAGACACCGCGGCTGGAAATGCAACCCACGCCGCCGCGGATACCGATCTATGTCGGGGGACTCAGCGACATCGCGCTACGCCGCGCGGCCCGATACGACGGCTGGATCGGCGACCTGATCAACACCGAGCAGGCGATCGCCGCCGCGGACCGGATTCTGCAGCTGCGGGCCGAAAAAGGTTTGAAAATGGATGATTTCACGATCTTGACTCCGCTGACCGACGCTTTCACGACCGCTCACTATCAGCGTGCGGAGGACGCCGGTATCACCGGGATTCTGACGATGCCGTGGATGTTCTACTCCGGGCCGGACGCAACGCTGCCGCAGAAGGTCGACGGCATGAAGCGGTTCCGCAAGGACCTCGCCCTCGACACTTGATCGCCTGCCTGCATGATGGAGGCCATGTCGGAAATCAGGCCGTATCGCATCGACGTTCCCGCCGCCGTTCTCGACGATCTGCAGGAGCGCTTGGCGCGCACCCGCTGGCCGGAGTCCGAGACCGTCGACGACTGGACCCAGGGCATTCCGTTGACGTACACCAAAGAGCTGGCCGCGTATTGGGCCGACGGCTACGACTGGCGTTCGCGGGAAGCCGCATTGAACAAGTTCGATCAATACCAGACCGAAATCGACGGGCTGGAACTCCATTTCATCCATCAGCGGTCGCCGCACGACGACGCGCTGCCGTTGGTGTTGACGCACGGCTGGCCGGGCTCGTTGGTGGAGTTTCACAAGGTGATCGAGCCGTTGGTCAACCCGCCGTCGGGCCGGGCCGAAGACGCCTTTCACGTGATCTGCCCGTCGCTGCCCGGCTACGGTTTCTCCGGTAAGCCGACCGGGACCGGCTGGGGCGTGGAGAAGATCGCCGAGGCATGGGAGACGCTGGCCGGCCGGCTCGGCTACGACCGTTACGGCGCCCAGGGCGGCGACTGGGGTGCGGCGGTGACGACCCAGATAGGCCGCAACGGTGGACATTGCGTGGGCATCCACCTGAACATGCCGATGGCGAAGCCCGCAGAGGGCTCCGGCGAAATGACGGCGGACGATCAGCTGGCGTTGGCCGCATACGTCGAACACCGGAAGTGGGGTACCGGCTACTCCAAGCAACAATCCACCCGGCCGCAGACGCTGGGTTACGGGCTGGTCGACTCGCCGGTGGGTCAGCTGGCGTGGGTCGTCGAGAAGTTCTGGGCGTGGGCCGACTGCGACGGCCATCCCGAAAAGGTCTTCAGCCGAGACGAATTGCTCGACAACGTGATGATGTACTGGGTCACCGGAAGCGGCGCTTCATCAGCCCGGTTGTACTGGGAGAGCTTCAACTCGTTTGTCGGCGATGGGCGGGTAGAGCTACCCACCGGGGTCGCCTCGTTTCCGAAGGAAATCCTGCGTACCCCGCGAAGCTGGTGCGAGGCGGCCTACAACATCACGCACTGGACGGCGATGCCGCGCGGTGGGCACTTCGCTGCATTCGAGCAGCCGGAGTTGTTCGTCGACGATGTCCGCAAGTTTTTCGCGACCGTGCGGTAGAGCTACTCGGCGATGAGGAACTCGGCTGGATCGAGCAGTGGGATAA
>CBAAAS010000513.1:0-2989 GCA_964658855.1 uncultured Mycobacterium sp. | reverse complement strand
CGACGAAGGTCTGCTTGGCAGTGGCAATCTTGGTTTCGCTGATCTCCGTCGTCACCACCCGACCGGAGCCGTTGTCGCGCAGCGCCGATGCCAGGTGCAGTGCCGAAATGCCAAAGGACATACCGAATTCCACGATGGTGGCCGGCTTGGTTGCCCGCACCAGCGAGTACAGCAGCCGACCCGACTCGGGCGTGACCGGGATGTAGAACTCGCTCATCGCGTCGGCGCGTTCTTTGACCGTTACGGAGGCGGACATGTCCGGGCGCCGCTCGCGCAGCGTCGACATCTGTTCCTGCGCCTCGGCGTACATCCGGTGCAGAGTGTCGGCGACTCGGGGATCTTGCAATGTAGTAGTAGCCATGTCGTCGAGCGTAGGCGTTAATGAACGCTAACGGGCACTTACCTCAGCTGTCCGACTGCGGGAGCAGCACGATCTTGCCGTGGGTGTGCCGCTGCTCGAGTTCGGAGAAGGCATCGACGACCCGATCCAACGGGTAGGTCGCAGCAACGTCGAAATCCACCGCACCGGACACCACTAAATCGGCGATTTCCTGCAGCACAGGCGGGGTTGAAGCCTCGGCGCTACCTTCGGTCTTCGCGCCGACTTCGGCGGCCTTGGCAAACGCGATGATCGTGTTGATCCGTTCGAGTGGCACACCGAGGTCGACGGCGAGTTGTACGTACTCCGGTCCGAACAGGTCGATAAAGGCATCGACGCCGTCGGGTGCGGCCTGCCGCAGTCGGTCAGCCAATCCGTCGCCGTATTCGATCGGCTCGACGCCGTGCGCGCGCAGCCACTCCGCATTACCCGACGAAGCGATGCCCAACACCCGCACACCTCGCTGCGCCAAGAGTTGCACGACAAGACTGCCGACTCCGCCGGCGGCCGCCGAGACCGCCACGGTCTCACCTGACTGGGGTGCGACCGCGCGAACCGCGGCGTACGCCGTGGCGCCAACTACGTAGAGCGAACCCGCGACCTCCCAACTCAACTCGGTCGGCTTGTGAATCAGCTGCTCGACCGGGACGGTCGTGTGGGTGGCGTG
Source organism: uncultured Mycobacterium sp. (assembly GCA_964658855.1). GTDB lineage: Bacteria > Actinomycetota > Actinomycetes > Mycobacteriales > Mycobacteriaceae > Mycobacterium. The sequence continues at coordinate 1,943 of CBAAAS010000513.1, read as the reverse complement.
GCTCGACCGCTGAAAACTGAACCCGAGCACCTCATCACCGACAGCGAAATAACTGACGCCGCTGCCGACTTCGACAACGACGCCGGCCAAGTCGCTGCCTTCGCCGGAGGGAAAGGTGGCCGGGAATCGCTCGTGTAGCGCGCCGGATCGGATACCGGCCTCACCGGGGTTGATGCCGGCCGCGCGAACCTCGACGAGCACCTCGCCGGGCCCGGCTTTCGGCCTCTCGACGTCGGTGACGTAGAGGACCTCGGGTCCGCCGTAACTATCGAACCGGACCGCGCGGGTTTGTGGATTCGCCATGCAGGCGCCAACCCGGCCTCGCGCGGATGTATTCCTAGGCCACCACGTTGATCGGATCGCCGATGTGAACCGTGTCGAAGTACCACGCGGCGTTGTCCGGGCTGAGGTTGATGCAACCGTGGCTGACGTTCGCATAGCCCTGGGAGTCCACCGACCACGGAGCCGAGTGCACGTAGACGCCACCCCACGTCACGCGGACGGCGTACTGCGCGGTGAGCTTGTAGCCCTCGGAGGACTCCAGCGGGATGCCGATGGTCCGCGAATCCATCACGACCGTGCGCTCTTTCGACAGCGCGGAGAAATTTCCGATCGGGGTCGGGCGAGTGGCCTTGCCCATCGAGGCCGGCATCGTGCGCAGCACCTCACCGTTCTGGGTGATCGTGAAGGTGTGTGCGGAAATGCTTGCGGTACCTACGACTTCGTCACCGGTGCCGAATCCGGTCGACAACGCATGCACCGCGACGCCGACGTGGCTGTGCGCGGGCCAGTACCCGTCCGGCTTCCATTCGACGACGTTCGGTTCGGGCCAATCGAAGGTGCCCGTCATGTGGTTCGGCGCAGTGACTTTGATCGCGCGCTCGGCTGCCGCGCGGTTGGCGACGGGACTGGTGAACGTGACGATCACCGGGTGGGCGACCCCGACCACCGCGCCGTCGGCCGGCAGGATCGATGCGACCGTGCCGGACGGAGTCGAGGGTGCGATTGCCGCCACCCCCGGGGCGGCCGGGCCTATCACGGTCAGCGCGGCGATCGATGCCGCAAGCCAACCCGTACGAATCGCTTTACCCACGGTGCCCACCCTCCGAAAACGATGCGGGACCCCCGCCCGCATTGCACATCTCTAATATGCCCTATGTTCGGCTCAGCAAAGTGAACATAAGTTGCGCACATCGCAATGAACAACCCATAGTACAGGCCATATGCCCAGTTGGGCGGCCTATTTCCGGCATTGGCCCCGGGCTCGGGCCCTTAAGCTGCAGGCGAGTTGGCAAGCGGAATACCGGCGATGCCGTCAGGGTGGGGCCGGCTTCAGCCGTGCCAGCTGCTCCAGTGCCGCACGGCGACGGCGATCACCGGCCCGATGAGTGAAACCGATTGATACTGAGCATATTTCGCCCGCAGCAGATCGCGCCCGCGCTGCAACGCGTCGCCGTCGCGATGAATGGTGGCGATCCCGTCGGCGCGCACCCACCACAACTGCGTCCAATCCTCGTCGTAGTGGTCGACGAGGAGGCTCACCTGTGGGTTGCGCTCGATGTTGGTCAGCCGGCGCAGCCGTTGCGTGGTCTTCGGTTTGGCGTCCACTGCCGTGTAGACGACCCCGTCGTGCAGTGCGAAGACCACCGGTACCAGGTGTGGGCGTCCGTCGGGGGCGGCGGTGGCCAGTCGGGCTACCGGCGCTTGCGCGAAGCGGGCCTCGGGGTCGAAGTCGGGCATGCCTAGTTGATGGACAATCCGCCGTCGACGACGATCGTCTGCCCGGTGACGTACCCACCGGCCGCCGACGCCAGCCACACCGCGGTGGCAGCCAGTTCGCGGTCATCTCCGAGGCGGCCCAAGACCAGTCGATGCGCCTGGCTGTCCAGGTATTCGGGCGGGTACTCGTCGGTCATTTCGGTCTTGAAGAAACCCGGAGCCAG
>CBAAAS010000512.1:1730-2992 GCA_964658855.1 uncultured Mycobacterium sp. | reverse complement strand
TGACCGAACATGTCGTTGTCGGCCCATCGGGTCAGCACCGGCCAGTGCACCGGGAAGTCGCGGCTGGTGAGCCCGTCGGGTGCGGGCGGAATCGAGCTCATGGTTGTATTCGACCATGCTTGAAATCCGGGGTGCCGTGCTGGAGCAGATCGGATCGCCTCGGCCCTACGCGGAGTCCCGGCCGATCACCATCGCCGACATCGCGCTGGCTCCGCCCGGTGCCGACGAGCTGCTGGTGCGCATCGAGGCCGCGGGCGTCTGCCACTCCGACTTGTCTGTGGTGGACGGCAACCGGGTTCGGCCGACACCGATGCTGCTCGGGCACGAGGCGGCCGGAATCATCGAGCGGGTCGGCGACGGCGTCAATGACGTGACCGTCGGCCAGCGGGTGGTGATGACGTTCCTGCCGCGCTGCGGCCACTGCACGGCGTGCGTGACCGACGGACTGACTCCCTGTAAGCCGGGCAGTGCGGCCAACAACGCCGGGTCGCTGCTGGGCGGCGGGATGCGGCTGTCTCGCGGAGACGAGAAGGTCTTTCATCACTTGGGGGTCTCAGGTTTCGCGACGTACTCGGTGGTCAATCGGGCCAGCGTCGTCCCGGTGCCCGACGATGTCCCTCCCCCGGTCGCCGCGCTGCTCGGCTGCGCGATGCTGACCGGCGGCGGCGCGGTGCTCAACGTCGGCAAGCCACAGCCGGGGCAGACCGTGGCCGTCGTCGGCCTCGGCGGTGTCGGCATGGCCGCGGTGATGACCGCACTGTCCTACGCCGGCGTCCACGTGATCGGCGTCGACCAGATTCCCGAAAAGCTAACCAATGCAAGCACTCTCGGAGCCCATGAGGTCTACACCCCGCAGGAGGCCATCGACGCCGGCGTGAAGGCGGCCGTGGTGGTCGAGGCCGCCGGGCATCCCGCCGCCTTAGAGACGTCCATCGCGCTCACCGCCGCAGGCGGCCGGACCATCACTGTCGGCCTGCCGCGGCCGGACGCGCGGATCAGTGTGGCTCCGTTGGGTTTTGTGGCCGAAGGCCGGTCGCTGATCGGCAGCTACCTGGGGTCGGCCGTGCCGGACCGCGATATCCCGCAGTTCGTGGAGCTGTGGCGTTCGGGCCGGTTGCCGGTGGAGTCGCTGGTGTCCTCGACGATTGCCCTGAACGACATCAATGCCGCAATGGACCAACTCGCCGACGGTCGAGCCGTGCGTCAGCTGATCTCGTTCGACGCCGCCTAGGCCCCGGGAGCCGCTGAGTTTCGGGGCATGC
>CBAAAS010000512.1:0-1630 GCA_964658855.1 uncultured Mycobacterium sp. | reverse complement strand
CTGATTCGCCTCGCGGCCTAAGCCCCGTAGAACGCCCGCCGCAACGCGCGACCCTGCAGCGCAAACAGTTGCTCGGCGACTTCCCAATTGGGTAGCAGCGAGTCGAACCCATGACAGGTGCCGGCGAAGACGTGCAGTTCGGCGGCGACCCCGTCGCGCAGCAACCGCACCGCGTAGTCGAGCGCCTCGTCGCGAAGCGGATCGATGTCCGAGCAGGTGATGAAGGCTGCCGGCAACCCGCGCAATGGATTCCGTCGGGCCGGAACGGAATCGGCCGACGGCTCGGCCGCCCCCAGGTAGTAGCGCCACATCAGTTCGGCGGCTGGTCCGTCGAACGCCGGCGTCGCATCGAACTCCTTCTTGGATGCCGTCACCCGGTCGTCGAGCACCGGCTGGTGCAGCAGCTGAAACATCACCGGAGTTAGCGACCCGTCGGCGGACCGTTGCGCGAGGCAGGCCGCCAACGCACCGCCGGCGCTGCTTCCGGCAACCGCAATGCGCGAGGCGTCGACGCCCCATTCGTCGGCGTTGGCGACCACCCAGTTCAGCACCGTCACCGCGTCTTCCAGTGCGGCCGGGAACGGGTGTTCTGGCGCCAGCCGATAGTCCAGCGACACCACCGAGCACTGTCCGCGGCGAGCCAGTTCGATGCACTGCCGGTGGTCGGTGTCCAGGTTGCCGAGTACGAATCCGCCTGCGTGGCAATAGATGACAGTGGGGGCCGGCGCCCGCGCGCCACGGTAGATGCGCACAGCTACGCCGGAGGCGATTGCGTCGCTGATCGATACCCCGATGGCGTCGCTGCTGTCGAGCGCAGCGCGACGACGTTCATTGAGCCCCGCCCGGATCGGGCCGACCTGCGACAGGTCGGTGCGGGTCGTTGCGACGGCACGCAGCACCGGGTCGAGGCGTTCGTCTGTCATTGGATTTTGAGGCATTGGCCGCCGTCGATGACCAGCTCCGAGCCGGTGATGAACGACGCCTGCTCGGACACCAGGAATGCGACCGCGTCGGCGACCTCGGACGGCTGGCCGATGCGGCCGAACGCCGACGCCGCCACCAACCGCTCCTGGGTGTCCGCGTCCAGCATCGGCGTCGCGATGGGTCCCGGGAACACCGCGTTGACCCGAATCCCTGCGGTCGCGAGTTCACCGGCGGCGGCCTGGGTCAGCCCGCGAAGCGCCCACTTCGCTGAGCCGTAGGCGATGTGGTTCGGAAACGGCCGGATCGCGCCGGTGCTGCAGGTGTTGACGATGGTCGCGCCGTCGGCGGCACGCAGCTGCTCGAGCGCAGCCTGGATACCCAGGAAAGCACCCAAACAATTGACCCGCCAAGATCTTTCGAAGCCGTCAACCGACTCCTCGGCGATCGACGCACGGTGCAGCAGGCCCGCGTTGTTGACCAGGGTGCTCAGCGATCCGAACCGTTCGACGGTCGTCGCCACGGCCTGCTGCCATTCCCACTCCAGTGTCACGTCGAGCGGTATCGCGATCACCGCCTCATCGGCCAGGCTGTCGACCGCGGCGCGCAGTCCGGCCGCATTCACGTCGCACGCGGCCACCGAAAACCCGTCGGCGCGTAGCCGTTGGGTGATGGCCCAGCCCTGCCCGCGAGCCGCGCCGGTGACCAG
>CBAAAS010000511.1:0-3007 GCA_964658855.1 uncultured Mycobacterium sp. | reverse complement strand
CGCGCCGGTGGCCAACGGCGCCAGCATCACCGAGCTGGAGCAATTCCAGCAGCGGGGCTCATTTGTCGCCAACCCGCGCGACGGCTTTCAGCAGCCGGGCCCGCCCTACCGGATGCAGCCTGCGACGCTGGTTGCACCGCAACCGGCTCCACACCTCGGAGAGCACACCGCGCAGTACCGGCAGACCCGGCCGACGATTCCTCAGCGTCCGGCGCCGGCTGGCGCCACCGCACGGTTGCCGTTCGCCGGCCTACGCGTGCTGGACATGACCACGTTCTGGGCCGGCCCGGCGTGTACCCACTTCCTGGCGATGCTCGGGGCCGAGGTTATCCACGTCGAGTCCACCCGCAAGCCGGACGGCACCCGGATGATCGCCGGCATCCCGGTCACCGAGGACCAGTGGTGGGAGAAGTCGCCGATCTTCTCCGCGCTGAACACCAACAAGAAGGGGCTGACCCTCGACCTGCAGACATCGGCCGGCCGGGACCTGTTGCGCCGCTTGGTTGCAACCTCCGATGTGATCGTCGAGAACTTCACCCCGCGGGTACTCGACCAGATCGGCCTGGATTTCGAAGCAGTGCAGGCGATTCGGCAAGATACGATCCTGCTTCGCATGCCCGGGTTCGGCCTGGACGGTCCGTGGCGCGACAACCCCGCGTTCGCCTACGTCATCGAGGCGGCTTCCGGGGTCAGCTGGCTGACCGGGTATCCGGACCGCAATCCTTATGAGCCGTACTCGGTAGGCGACCCGAACGCCGGCATCCACGCGGTCAACGCGCTGCTGCTCGCGCTGGAGTTCCGGCGCACCACCGGCCGGGGCGTCATGATCGAGGCCGCGATGATCGACGCCGCACTCAACATCGCCGCCGAACAGGTCATCGAATACTCCGCGTACGAGGCCTTGCTGCAGCGGGACGGCAACCGGGGACCGTCAGCGGCGCCCCAAAACGTCTATCGCTCAAACGATATCGATGAATTCGGCCGCCCCGACAGCTGGGTTGCCATCGCCGTTGCCGATGACGCGCAGTGGGCCGGGCTCTGCGGCGCCTTGGGCCGGCCGGCGTGGGCGCTCGACGAGAAGCTGTCGACCGCGGATGGCCGCCGGGAATGGCACGACCTGATCGACGAGTACCTGAGCGCGTGGTGCGAAAGTCGCGGCAGCGACGACATCGTCCGGCTCCTGTGGGATGCCGGTGTTCCGGTCGCCAAAGTGATGCAGCCGCATCGCCAGACCGAGATTCCGCAACTGCAGTTCCGCGGCTTCTTCGAGGACGTCGGTCACCCGATCAACGCAGCCGCGCCGCACAGCACGATGCCGGTGCGGTTTTCGGCCGGCCCCGACCGGTTTCACCTTAATCCGGCGCCGTTGCTCGGTCAGCACAACCATGAGCTGCTCACCGAAATCGGGCTCAGCGGTGCCGAGATCGCCGAGCTGGAAGCCGACGGCGTGATCGGTCACGCACCCGGCGCCGCAAGGCGGTCCGCCACCCGGTGATCATCGGCCCCGGCCAGTCAGTGGGCCCAGCCGTCGGTGGCCTGATCGTCGAACGTCTGGTCTATGCGGTCGAATCGGCGGCGAATCGACCGGCGGGCGGCCGAATGCGGCAGCACGTAGAGGCGGTTGGCCGCGATCGCATCGACGGTCAGGCGGGCTACCTCGTCGACGTCCAGCGTGTCCGGTTGTGCCGGCGTGCTGGTCGCCGAGAATCCGTAGTCGACGCCGAGGATCCGTTCCGAGTTCGACATCAGCTTGGTGTCAACGACCATCGGGCAGAGCACCGACACACCGATGCCGTTGTCTTTGACCTCGCGGGCCAAATTCTCTGCCAGCCCAACGACGCCGTACTTCGCGACGCTGTAGGCACCGAGGCCCACGTTGGGCATCAGGCCGGCGAACGACGCCGTGAAGGCGATGTGGCCACCGGTGCCCTGCGCGAGCAGCCGGGGCAGGAATGCCTCGACGGCGTGGATGGAACCCCACAGGTCGATGTCGATTATCCAGCGCCAGTCCTCGTGCGTCATCTGCGCGATAGGGCCTGCGACCACGATGCCGGCGTTGCTGAACACCACGTCGACCCGGCCGAGAAGGCGAAACGCCTCGTCGGCCAGCTGCGTCATCTCCTCCAGAGACCGGACATCGCACATCACCGGGTGCGCCTCGAATCCCTGCCCCCGCAGGTGTGTGACAGCCTGTTCCAGTGCAGGCTTGTCGACGTCCGCAAGCACGAGACGCACTCCGCGCCTTGCTAACTCAGTTGCGGCCGCGAGACCGATACCGTTCGCGCCACCGGTGATGACGGCGCTTTTCCCTTCAAAATGCCCACTGTCCTTGCTCATGGCGCGACGGTAGCCGATGTGGCTGCACGAACGAAGGCAGCCCCGGTTATCGAGGTCGACGTCAGCGCGGTCCGCCTCGGCGTGTCGTCGCGCTAACGTCGATTTCGTTGGCCAGCGGCTATTTCAGACAGCTGCCGCCGTCGATCGCTAGCGTGACGCCCGTGACGTAACGCGCCTCGTCGGACGCCAGGAACAGCACCGCGTTGGCGATGTCCTCAGGCTCGACCCAGCCAATCGGCAGAGTATGCATCAGCTGACCGACGACCTTCATGTCCTCGGGACCTGGGTTTTCCAGATCGGGACGGAACAGTCTCATCGTGCCGTCGTTCATGAACAACGGGGTGTTGACGTTGGTCGGGTGCACGGAGTTGACGCGGATGTTCTGTGCGCCGAGCTCGACGGCGAAGGTGCGCATCAGGCCGACCACACCGTGCTTGGCGGCGACGTAGTGACCGCAGTGCGGGTAGGCCTTGAGGCCGCCAACCGAGCTGGTGAGGACGATCGAGCCGCCGTTGCCACCCGCGAGGAGATGCGGCACACCGGCTTTCACGGTCTTCCACACGCCACTCAAGTTGATGTCGATCATGGCGGTCCAGTCGGCCTCGCTGGTCTTGTCCAGCGTCTGGCCGCCGTTGCCGATGCCGGCGTTGGCGACGATGATGTCGAGCTT
>CBAAAS010000510.1:0-3009 GCA_964658855.1 uncultured Mycobacterium sp. | reverse complement strand
TCCCCATCAGTTCGAAGCGATAGAGGTAGGGCACACCACATTTGCGGGACACCACATCGCCCGCAAAGGCGAATTCGGTACCGAAGTTGTTGTTGCCCGCGGCGATGACGCCGCGGATCAACGATCGGTTGTGTTCATTGTTCAAGAAAGCGATCACCTGTTTGGGGACATAACCGCCGTCGTTGATGTTCGGAGTCGGCCGGCCGCCGCCGTAGGTCGGCAGCACCAGCACGAACGGCTGGTCGACCTCGATGCGGCCGTGCAGCGGGATCCGCGTTGCCGGCATGCCCAGCTTCTGCACGAAGCGGTGGGTGTTCTCCGAGACGCTGGAGAAATACACCAGGCTGCAGGACGGCACAGGGATCCCCTCCGGTCGTACGTCGTTGTCGGCTACGCGCTGAGAACAGCAGCAGTGAGCGACTTGATCCGGTCCGGCCGGAAGCCCGACCAGTGCTCGTTACCGGCCACCACGACGGGTGCCTGCAGGTAACCAAGGGCCATCACGTAGTCACGAGCCTCGGAGTCGAGGGAGATGTCGACCTTCTCGTAGTCGATGCCGAGCTTGTCCAACGCCTTATAGGTGGCGTTGCACTGCACGCAGGCGGGCTTGGTGTAAACGGTGACGCTCATCGGCGATACGACCCCTCTGTCAACGATGGGAAAGGGCAAGACTGGCAACTACTCGTGTACTGCTATTCAGCGAACCGCCGCGCCGCAGAATTCCCGTCTCGCCGGTCCGCGTCAGCTGGCTTTCGCCGCCGGCTGATGCGTCCCGACCGACCAGGTGAACCTTGGGTCTGTCGGTGTCGGGAACACTACACCTAGTGGTCGATGATGAGTGGAGATACAAGATGTTCTGAAAGACATTCATGGAATTCCCTGGTCGTAAGCCCTCACGCCGACATGTCTTCGGCGTGTCGCAGGTCACAAAACGGCCTCGCGGCGGTATACAAACAGATCTACCATCCGGCACCGACAACACCCATCGGCCGGCTCTCCACAGCAAAGCGCCCCAGCGGCATGCCAACCGCTGGGGCGCCCTGCAGAAATTAGCTGACTTCGGCAGCCAGCTTGCCCACCGCGTCGCGCACGTTTGCCGACACTTCCGCATGCTCCCGCGGGTGCTGACCATTCAGCGTCTTGAACGGAACCGACAGTTTGATCGCCTCGACCACCCGGGCACCGGCAATTCCGAATGACTTGCGGGTGTCGTCGTGCGCCCACACCCCGCCGTACTGGCCGAAGGAGCCGCCGATCACCGCGAGTGGCTTGCCCTTGAGGGCACCGTCGCCGAATGGCCGGGACAGCCAGTCGATCGCGTTCTTGACCACGGCCGGGTAGCTGCCGTTGTATTCCGGCGTGATCACCAGCGCGGCGTCGGCCTCGGCCGCCGCGGCGCGCAACGCGGCCACCGGAGCCAACGCCGGCGCGTCGGGGTTCATCACGTCGTCGATCTCCTCGTTGTAGAACGGCAGATCGCCGAGACCTTCGAAGATCGTGACGGCCACGCCGTCCAGGGCCAACTCGGCGGCCAGCTCCGCGATCTGGCGATTGATCGAGGCGGCGCGCAAGCTTCCTACCAGCGCCAACACTTTGGTGTCCGGCATGATCTGTGTTCCCTTCATCGATTGAGCTACATCCTCGCATCGGTTTAACCGGACTTCGGTCCGCTTTGTTCCGGTGACGCTACAGTGATTTTTGTGAGCGCTAACCACCCGGTTCGCGACCTGCCGGTTTCCGTACCGCAGGAACGCGGCGACGCCGCGCGCAACCGCGTCCTGTTATTGGATGCGGCGCGGCGACTGATCGCCGACCGTGGCGCCGACGCGGTCACCATGGACGACATCGCCGGGGCGGCCGGCGTCGGCAAAGGCACGGTATTCCGCCGATTCGGTAGCCGCGCCGGCTTGATGATGGTGCTGCTCGACGAGGATGAGCAGGCCAACCAGCAAGCGTTCATGTTCGGTCCGCCGCCGCTGGGTCCCGATGCTCCGCCGCTGGACCGGCTGCTGGCGTTCGGACGGCTCCGGCTGCGATTCGCCCACACCCACCGTGAGCTACTGGTCGCTGCAAACAGCGATCCGCACTCCCGCTTCGGCGCACCTGCGATGGTGCTGCACACCCACGTCCGGATGCTGCTGGCCACCGCCGGCACGACGGGTGATCTGGATGCCCAGACCGCGGCCCTCCTGATGTTGCTGGAGGCCGACTACGTCGAGCACCAGCTGATGGAACGCGACCAATCTCTGCAGGCGCTGGGCGATGCGTGGGAAAGCCTGGCGCGCAAGCTCTGTGGAAAATGAAGCCGCGCTGGATCCTGCACGTCGACCTCGATCAGTTCCTCGCGTCGGTCGAATTGGGCCGCCACCCCGAATTGGTCGGGTTGCCCGTGATCGTCGGTGGTAACGGCGACCCTGCCGAAGCCCGCAAGGTGGTCACCTGTGCGTCGTATGAGGCCCGCGAATTCGGTGTGCACGCGGGTATGCCGCTGCGCGCCGCGGCCAGGCGATGCCCCGACGCCACCTTCTTGCCGTCCGATCCCGCGGCGTATGACGCCGCCTCCGAACAGGTGATGGCATTGCTGCGCGACCTCGGCCATCCGGTCGAGGTGTGGGGATGGGATGAGGCGTACCTGGGTGCCGATATCGACGATCCGTACGCACTGGCCGAGCAGATCCGCGTGGTGATCGAGTCTGCCACCGGCTTGTCCTGCTCAGTCGGGATAAGCGACAACAAGCAGCGTGCCAAGGTCGCGACCGGCTTCGCCAAGCCGGCCGGTATCTACACGCTCACTGAGTCGAACTGGATGACCGTGATGGGCGACCGGTCCGTCGACGCACTGTGGGGCGTCGGTCCCAAGACGACGAAAAAGCTTGCCGGCCTTGATATCACGACGGTGTGGCAGTTGGCGCACACCGACGCCGAGTTGCTGACATCGACGTTCGGGCCCCGGACCGGGCCGCCGAACGGGCCGGTCGCCGCGCTCAGCTCGGCCTTGGTCATGGTCTG
>CBAAAS010000509.1:0-3010 GCA_964658855.1 uncultured Mycobacterium sp. | reverse complement strand
GGCAACGCCGCTGAAGCTCCCAGCCGTCCATGGTGATCGACGCGGAGTCGTCGTGCGTTTCGGCGAACCAGCCGTCGGCGTACGCGATCCGCTCACCGGTGAGACATTTGAAGAACGTGTAGAGGTATTCGTTGTAGCCGCCGACCCGCCAGGCCCGGAACCTGGTGGACAGGAAAATCGTGTTGACCCAGTCCGGCTCGTTGTCGCGCAGCACGGTCCGCACCAACTCGGCCGGAATGGCGAACCCGTAGCGGAACTTCTCGTCGGGAATCGCTTCTCGCACAGTTCGTTTCGGAAAGTCAAGGACCACCTGTTGTGAACCCAAGACGAGCTCGACGGGATAGCCGATGCCGTCGCAGATCTCGTTGCCGGCCAGCATGATCGGCTCGAATACCGCGCGCAGCGGCTCGAGCAGCGAGTCGCCGTTGGCGGGCGCCCAGCGGGCTTTCTCCGCTGCCAGCACCGGTTCCATCCGGGCGGCGTAGTCGGCGATGTAGTCCGCCTTGCCGGTGGTGAAGATGGCTTCGACCTGCTCGGTGGGCAGCGGGTGCTGATGCGAGTTTAGTTGGCTACCAGTGAATTCCGCCGTCGACCCGGGCATCATCAACAGGCCGTGGTCGTGACCGTTGTTGCGCAGCTGGTCGAGGAACACCATCTGGTCGGGAAAGATGTTGGCCGGATCGCCGTGGTCGTCGTTGAGGTCCCGCAGCTCGGGATCCAGGAAACACGGCGGGCCGGCGGACGGGATCACCCAGGTCGCGCCGACCTGAGCGATGTACTGGCGGGACCGGTCCATCTGGCGCTGACGCTTCTGGATTCCGAAAGTCTCCTTGGCCCGCTCAGGCATGTCATAAACCATCGGGTACCAGATCGCGCCGGAGTACTGCAGCATGTGCACGTCGATGTGACCGAACGCGTCCGTCAGCACGTCGAGGTCGACCGGCCGCGCGTCGTTCATGTTGAACGCCGTCGTCACGCCGTCGCTGACCACCAGCCCCGAATCGCCGATCGGGCCGTCGGCGGGGGCGCGCAGCGCGATGATCATGATGTCCAGCTCGCCCTTCGGGCCGCTGAGCCGGTGTTTCACCGAGTCGGTGGTCTCGAAGAATTGGTGGAATCCCAGCATCTGCAGCGCATTTTTGAGGTCCGGCACCGGATAGTCCGGCAGCAGCACGACGGCGTCCTTACTGACGTGCTCAGTCAGCAGCTTGGCGTCGAAGTGGTCTTTGTGCAGATGCGAGACATAGAGATAGTCGCAGTCACCGAGCGCGTCCCAGTCCAGGCCGCTGTTGTCCGGGAACGGAAACCACGACGCGAAGTAGGCAGGGTTGACCCACGGGTCGCACAGAATGCTGCCGGCCGGCGTATCGATCCGAAAGCCGGCGTGGCCGATGCTTGTGACCTGCACTGACACCCTTCGGGGACTGTTTTGGCGACGCTCGTCTGCCGCATCGAGCCTAGCGGTGATCGCCAGCTCGGCGAAGCCGAGCGCAGCGGGTCGGCGCTCGACAACCCAGCGGGAGAGCCGGCAAAGCCCGACCCGCTAGAGCCGCACAGTCGCGAACACTAGGCTTGAACACCGTGGAACCGGTATACGGAACGGTCATAGCGCTCGTGCGAACGGTGTGGCGGGTGCAGGGTCTGCGTTTCACGGTCATCGGGCAGGAGAACATCCCTGCCACCGGCGGCGCCGTCATCGCGATCAACCACACCGGCTACATGGACTTCACCCTGGCCGGACTACCGACCTTCCGAGAGCACCGCGCCCGCAAGGTCCGGTTCATGGCCAAGCAGGAAGTCTTCGACAGCAAGATCACCGGGCCAATCATGCGGGGCTGCCGGCACATCCCAGTCGACCGATCCAGCGGCGCCGCGTCGTATGAGGTCGCCGTCGAGCGGCTCAAGGCCGGTGAACTCATCGGTGTCTATCCCGAAGCGACCATCAGCCGCAGCTTCGAGATCAAAGAGTTCAAATCCGGCGCTGCCCGCATGGCGATCGAGGCGAATGTGCCGATCATTCCGCACATCGTCTGGGGCGCCCAGCGAATCTGGACCAAGGGCCATCCCAAGAAGATGTTCCGCCCCAAGGTGCCGGTCGTGATCTTGGTCGGCGAGCCGATTCAGCCGACGCTGCCCGCCCCCGAGCTGACCTCGCTGCTGCACTCCCGGATGCAGCATCTGCTGGAGCGGGCCCAAGATGCCTACGGTTCGCATCCGCCCGGCGAGTGGTGGGTCCCCCGCCGCCTCGGTGGCAGCGCCCCGACCCTGGCCGAGGCCGCCGAGCTCGACGCCGAAGAAGCCAGTCAGCGCGCAGCCGCGAGGGCCGCCCGCGATGCGGGTCGGCCCGAATAACCGCGATGGAGCCCGTCTACAGCACTGTTGTGGTCGCCGCTAAGGCACTGGTCGCGGCGACCGGCACCAAGGTCACTTACGAAGGCCTCGAACACATCCCGCGCACCGGCGGCGCGGTGCTCGCGATCAACCACACCAGCTATGTCGACTGGGTGGCGGCCGGGCTCGCCGCGGCCGCCCGCGGGCGGTACGCGCGCTACATGCTCAAAGCCGAGATGCAGCAGGTGAAGTTCGTCAACTTTCTGATCAGGCACTGCCAGCACATCCCGGTCGACCGCGATGCCGGAGCCGAGGCTTATGCCGAAGCCGTCCGACGACTACGGGACGGCGACATCGTCGGCGTGATGCCGGAGGCGACCATCAGCCGCAGCTTCGAACTCAAGGAGTTCAAGAACGGCGCGGCCCGAATGGCTCTGGACGCCGAGGTGCCGATCATCCCGCTGATCGTCTGGGGCACCCAGCGGATTTGGACCAAGGGTCACCCGCGTGACATCGGTCGCCGCAAGATCCCGGTGACCGTCACGGCGGGCCCGCCGCTGTCACCTACCGGTGACGCGGAGCAACTCGACGCTGCGCTGCGCGAGGGAATGACATCGCTGCTGAATCGCGTTCAAGAGGAGTATCCGCACCCCGAAGGTGCTTTTTGGGTGCCACAGCG
>CBAAAS010000508.1:0-3036 GCA_964658855.1 uncultured Mycobacterium sp. | reverse complement strand
TCGACCTGTTCACCTGGCTGCGCGGCGACATCCTGGTCAAGGCCGACAAGATGACCATGGCCAACTCACTGGAACTGCGGGTCCCGTTCCTGGACCCCGAGGTGTTCGCCGTCGCGTCCCGGTTGCCGGTAGACGCCAAAATCACCCGGACCACCACCAAGTACGCGCTGCGCCGCGCGCTGGAGTCCGTCGTCCCGCCGCATGTGCTCAACCGCCCGAAACTCGGCTTCCCGGTACCTATCCGGCACTGGCTGCGGGCCGGCCCACTACTGGAGTGGGCCCATGAGACGGTGAACGCCTCGGCGACCGACTACCTGATCGACCGGGCGGCTGTTCTGCGGATGCTCGACGAACACCGTTGCGGCACAGCCGATCACAGCCGCCGGCTGTGGACGGTACTGATCTTAATGCTGTGGCACGCGATCTTCGTCGAGCACCGGGTGGTGCCGCAGATCAGCGAGCCGCAATACCCCGTCGAGCTCTGAGGAAACGCCGCAGGCAAGGCCAACGGCGCCGACCCGCTAGGCCAGAACGGTGGCGATTTCGGCGGCGGCTTCGTCGCCGTAGGCGTTGGCCAACCGGGTCTTGGCGGCCGCGGAGTCCCAGGTCCATTCCTGGGTCCCGGTCGACTCCAGCACCAGCACCGCGACCAGTGAACCCAGCTGCGCGGAGCGCTCCAGGCTCAGGCCGCCACTGCGTCCGGTGAGGAAGCCGGCCCGGAAAACGTCGCCGCCACCGGTGGGGTCGACTGGGTTGGCGTCGGGGATGACGTCGACGTGCAGAGTGCTGCCGTCTTTGTCGATGATGTCGACGCCCTTGGCACCGAGCGTGGTGACTCGCAGGCCGACCTTCTTCGCCACGTCGGCTTCCGTCCAGCCGGTCTTGGACTGCAGCAGTTCCCACTCATAGTCGTTGGTGAACAGGTACTCCGCGCCGTCGACGAGCTTGTCGATCTCCTCGCCGGACAGCCGCGGCAACTGCTGCGACGGGTCGGCGGCGAACGGCAGGCCGAGCTTGCGGCACTCCTCGGTGTGCACCACCATCGCCTCGGGATCGTTGGCGCCGATGATCACCAGGTCCGGCTTGCCCACCGAAGCAACGAGGTCGGCGAGCTTGATGTTGCGGGCCTCCGACATCGCACCCGGGTAGAACGAAGCGATCTGGGCCATGTCCTCGTCGGTGGTGCAGACGAATCGCGCAGTGTGAGCCGATTTCGAGATCAGCACGTGGTCGGTGTTGACGCCGTGCGACTGCAGCCACTTGCCGTAATCGCCGACGAAATCGTCACCGGCGGCCCCGACCAGAGCCACGTCGCCACCGAGCACGCCGATGGCGAAAGCGATGTTTCCGGCGACGCCACCGCGGTGGATCACCAGGTCGTCGACCAGGAAGCTCAGCGACACCTTCTCCAGGTGCTCAGCCAGCAGGTGTTCGGAGAATCGACCCGGAAACCGCATCAAATTGTCAGTGGCAATAGAACCGGTTACCGCGATCGTCACGAAATTCCACCCCTTCAAAGTCCAAAATTCGGCTAGCTCAGCCTACCTGTGGCTATGGTGGCCTCTGCAGCGCGGGCCAACGGCCACTAGCCTCCGAATAAGAACACGGCCACGCTTTCTTGCGATCCGAGGAGACCCGTCTATGCCCGGTCCGTACTCGCCGGACCACCATTTGGGCTCCGACGGACCACCGTTCACCGACTCTCATCCCAGTGAGCCCCTCCCGACTCCGCCGGGGTTCCCGCCGTCACCTCCGGGAGCGTTCTATCCGGGGCCGTTGCCGCCGCCGCTGCCCTACCCGAAATCCCGGCGCCGAGGACTGCTGACCGGCGGCGTGGTGGCACTGCTGGTGATCGCCGCGGTGGTTGCGGCGATTCTGCACGGCTCGCACCGCGCTCCGGTGGCCGCCACCGGAGCGTTCTCCGATGCGACGGCCACGTTGGCGATCCAGAGCTATCTGGACGCGCTGCAGCACCGCGACACCGAAGCCGTTGCCCGCGGTGCCTTGTGCGGTATCTACGACGCCGTGCGTGATCGCCGATCCGATCAGGCAGTGGCCAAACTGAGCAGCGACGCATTCCGCAAGCAGTTTTCCGAGGCGCGGGTGACGTCGATCGACAAGATCGTCTACTGGTCGGACTACCAGGCCCAGGTGTTGTTCAGCATGCACGTTCAACCGGCTTCCGGCAGTAGCGCGCGCAGCGAGGTGCAGGGCGTCGCGCAGCTACTGAGCCAGCACAACCAGATTCTGGTGTGCTCCTACGTACTGCACAGCGCCGGGTTTTACTGAAACGTCAGTTGAACGAGTCGCCGCAGGCGCAAGAACCGGTGGCGTTCGGATTGTCGATCGTGAAGCCCTGCTTCTCGATGGTGTCGACGAAGTCGATCGAGGCGCCCTGGATATACGGCGCGCTCATCCGGTCGACCGTCAACTTCACGCCGCCGAAGTCGGCAGTGAGGTCACCGTCGAGGGCGCGGTCGTCGAAGAACAGGTTGTAGCGCAGGCCCGCACATCCTCCGGGCTGGACCGCGATACGCAGCGACAAGTCGTCGCGCCCCTCCTGGTCTAGCAGCGCCTTCGCCTTAACTGCCGCGGCGTCGGTCAAGATCGCGCCGTGGGTCGTGGTGGCGGTTGACTCGTCCTGAACAGTCATTGATTCTCCCTGTAAGTACGTATGTCCGGATGGGTCCGCTTGAGCGAAGTAACCCACCTCCTCAAAGGTACCTTGTTGAACCGCTATTCCCGAGTCGTGCCGCGACGTCGGCGGCCAATCCGATCAGCTGGTTGGCGGCATCGGCCATGGCCAGCCGCACGGAACCGGCGTGATCGGAAAGCGAAGCGGCCCCCAAAATGCCCGCGGCCTGGAATGTCTGCTCGTCAAGCATGACCTGTCCGGCCAGTACCACCACCGGCACCTGCGCCGGTCGCGCAGCCGCGGCCAGCGCGCCGACCACCTTGCCGCGCAGCGATTGCTCGTCGAACTTCCCCTCCCCGGTGATCAGCAGGTCGACGGCGGCTAGGTCAGCGGCCAAGCCG
>CBAAAS010000507.1:0-3056 GCA_964658855.1 uncultured Mycobacterium sp. | reverse complement strand
CAGGTCCACGTCGAGGGTGCGTGGGCCCCACTTCTGCCCGCGCACGCGATCCGCGGCGACTTCCAGCGCCTGCGCGGTACGCAGCCAACCGTGCCCGTCGAGAGTCGGGTCGTCGGCGATGAGCACCGCGTTGAGGAACGGGCCCTGTTCGACACCACCCCAGGCCGCAGTCTCGTAGACCGGCGACACCGTCTGAACCGTGTCGCCGAGCCGGTCAAGCACCGACTGCAGCCGGGCCAGCCGGTCACCGAGGTTGGATCCGATCGACAACACCACCCGAGTCATCGGCGCCGCTCCTCATCACTGGCGCCGCTCATGCGGCGCACGCCCGGGTCGCCGGCGCGCGTCACAACGGCACCACCCGACCACGTCCGCCGCGCCGCGACCGGCGGGCCACCACAGCGACGTCGTCGAAGGTCTGCGGGATCGGAGCTTGCGGTTTGTGCACAGTCACCTCCACAGCGTGCACGCGATGGTCTTTCATGACGTCTTCGGCGATTTCGCCGGCGACGGTCTCGATCAAATTACGGGCCGGGCCCGCGACCACTTCGGCCACCCGCTGCGCCAGGACGCCATAGTCGTACGTGTCGGTCAGGTCGTCGCTGGTCGCGGCATCCGCCAGGTCTATCCAGACGATGACATCGACGACGAAGTCCTGACCATCGGTTCGCTCGTGGTCGAACACACCATGGTTGCCGCGAACTTTCAAGCCGCGCAACTCGATTCGATCAGCCATCCGTCCTACCGCCGCCCTGCGTCCATGCCTCGACCACTTTGACAGCGTCGACCGAGGCTCGCACGTCATGTACCCGAACACCCCAGACACCATGCAGCGCCGCCAAAGCCGACACCACCGCGGTGGCGGTTTCACGGCCATCGGGTGGGCGCACCTCGCCGTCGGGACCCGCCAGCAAGCTACCGAGAAATCGCTTGCGCGAAGCCCCGACCAGTACCGGGACACCACCAGCCACCAATTCCGGCAGCGCATGCAGCAGCGCCCAGTTGTCACGGCCTGACTTGGCGAAACCCAATCCGGGATCGATGATCAGCTTGGCCGGGTTCACCCCCGCGGCAACGGCGTCCTCGACGCACGCCATCAGCTCGGCGCGCACCTCGGCCACCACATCGCGGTAGGGCGGGACCTGATGCGGCCGTTCGGCCGACACCGAGCGCCAGTGCATCAGCACCCACGGCACGTCAGCCTCGACCAACAAGCCGGTCATGGCCGCGTCAGCGCGACCGCCGGAGACGTCGTTGACCATCGAGGCGCCGTTTTCCAGCGCCGCCCGCGCCACACCGGCGTGCATGGTGTCCACGCTGACGGTAATACCTTGAGCAGCAAGCTCTTTGACGACGGGAACGACGCGGGCTGACTCCACCTGCGGATCGATCCGGGTCGCACCGGGGCGGGTCGACTCTCCTCCGACATCGACGATCGATGCGCCGTCGGCCGCCAACGCCAGGCCCTGCTCGACGGCGCGCTCAGCATTGAGATAACGCCCGCCATCGGAGAACGAGTCGTCGGTGACGTTCACAACCCCCATGACTTGGAGGTGCGTCGCACTCACCTGCGCAGGATCAGTTCGAGCGCCTCGGCCCGAAGTGCGTTGTCGGACTTGAACTGGCCGCGCACGGCCGAGGTCGTGGTGACGGCACCGGGCTTGCGAACACCGCGCATGGACATGCACAGATGTTCGGCTTCCATCACGACGATGGCCCCGCGCGGGTCCAGCTTGCGCATCAGGGCATCGGCGATCTGGGCGGTGAGTCGCTCCTGAATTTGCGGTCGCTTGGCGTACAGGTCGACCAGTCGGGCAATCTTCGACAAACCCGTCACTCGACCGTCGACGCCGGGGATGTAGCCGACATGGGCGACACCATGGAACGCGACCAGGTGATGCTCGCAAGTGGAATACAGCGGAATCTCTTTGACCAACACCAACTCGTCATGCTGCTCGTCAAAGGTGGTGTCCAGCACTGCATCCGGATCGGTGTAGAGGCCTGCGAACATCTCTTTGTAACTGCGCGCGACGCGTGCCGGCGTGTCCACCAATCCGTGCCGATCCGGGTCCTCGCCGATCGCGAGGAGCAACTCGCGGACGGCAGCTTCGGCGCGCGGCTGATCGAAGACTCGGCCGTTGAGTGTCGCTGTCTGAAGATCCGGCGCCACCATCGCAGAACTCCGTTCGTGTCAGCCGTGTGTCGACGGGTTGGACGGGTTGGGGCCGCCGGCGGGTGGGGCTGTTGGGTCAGCGGCCTGGCCTGCATCCGGCGCGCCAGGTGGCGGGTAGGGCGGATACGGCGGGTAGGGCTGGCCCGCGTGCTGATGCGGCGGCGCCGGCCAGTGCTGCTGCTGCTGTGGCGGCTGCGACGGCGGGTACCAATAGCCCGGCTGCTGCTGCGGCGGCCAGCCCGGGGCGTGCCAGCCGGCAGGTGCACCGTAGTCGGGCTGCGTCGAGTTCTGTTGACCGTTTGCTGGGCCGTTATGAGAACCGTTGTTGCCGTTGCTCGTTCGCTCGGCATTGGCCTCGGCATCCCGCGCAGCGGCGGCGATGGCCGCTTTGAAGGCCGGCTCGGGCGCCGGCTTGGGCCACGGTTCGCCGCGCTCGATCGCCAACTCGCCGGGCGTCTTGATCGGCGGTTTGTCCGACGGGATACGACCACCGAAGTCGTCGAAAAGCGTTAGTCGCGGCCGCTTTTCGATATCGGCGAAGATCGTCTCCAGTTCGGCGCGGTGCAGGGTTTCCTTTTCCAGCAGCTCACCCGCGACGGTATCGAGCACATCGCGGTATTCGGTGAGGATCTCCCAGGCCTCGGTGTGCGCGGCCTCGATGAGCTTGCGCACCTCGTCGTCGATGTCGCGTGCGACCTCGTGTGAGTAGTCGGCTTGGTTGCCCATGGTCCGGCCGAGGAAGGGATCGCCGTGTTCGGTGCCGTATTTGACCGCGCCGAGTTTGGAGCTCATACCGAATTCGGTGACCATCGCCCGGGCGATTTTGGTCGCCTGCTCGATGTCGGACGATGCGCCCGTGGTGGGCTCGTGGAACACCAGTTCC
>CBAAAS010000506.1:0-3065 GCA_964658855.1 uncultured Mycobacterium sp. | reverse complement strand
CCGTCTTCCCAGATCAGCACGACCAGCGGAATCTTTTCCCGGACAGCGGTCTCGATCTCTTGGGAGTTCATCAGGAAGGCCCCGTCACCGGCCACTGCCAATACCTTCGATTCCGGTTTGGCCAACTTGACTCCGAGGGCACCGGGCAGCGCGAAACTCATGGTGGACAACCCATTAGAGATCAGACAGGTGTTGGGCTCATACGTCGGGTAGAGCCGGGCCATCCACATTTTGGTGGCGCCGGTGTCGACCAGCACGATGTCCGAGCGGCCCAGCGCGGCCCTGGTGTCGGCGACGACCCGCGCCGGCGCCAACGGGTACCGCGAATCCTGTTGTCCCCCGGCGAATTCCTCACTGAGCAAACCTGCTCCGGGGATCTCCGGATCGGCGGCGAAGACGTGCTCCTGGAGCCCTTCGGCCAGCGCGTCCAGCGACTCGCTGATGTCGCCGATGATCCCGACATCGACCGAGTAGTGCGCGTCGACCTCAGCCGGGAAGCGGTGAATGTGAATGATCTTCTTGTCGGCCTTCGGGTTGATCCGGACCGGGTCGAACTCCTGCAGCTCATATCCCACCGTGATGATGGCGTCGGCGTTGTCGAACCCGAAGTTGACGTAGTCGTGCCGCATGAACCCCAGCGCCCCGATGCTGTTGGGGTGATCGTCGGGCATCACGCCCTTGCCATGGAAGGTATTGGCCACTGGGATGCCGAACTTCTCCGAGAAACGCACCAGGGCATCGGTCGCGCCGGAACGGGCCGCGCCGTGTCCGGCCAGCAGCACCGGCCGTTTGGCCTTGCGGAGGATGTCGACGGCCCGCGCTACCTGTCGGGCGGCTGGCGCATCAGCGTGAACGACATTGCGCGGCAACGGGCCCAGGTCGTAGTCGGCCTCGTCGGCATCGATGTGTTCGGGCACGGCGAGATACACCGCGGCCGGGCGTTCGGTCTCGGCGAGCTTGAACGCCTTGCGGACCATCTCCGGTATCGCCTCGACAGTCGGGATCCCGGCGGCCCATCGGGTGATCGGCGCGAACATCGACACCAAGTCGACGTACTGGTGTGACTCCTTGTACTGCCGGTTCTGGCCTACCTGAGCAGAGATCGCCACCAGCGGCGTGCTGTTGGTGGTGGCGTCGGCGACGCCGAGCTGCATGTTGATCGCACCCGGGCCCAGCGTGGCGGACACCACCGCCGCCCGCCCGGTGACCCGCCCGTACATCTCCGCCATGAACGACGCCGCCTGCTCGTGGCGGGTGAGCACATAGCGGATGCTGGACGAGGCCAGCGCCTGCACGAAGCGGATGTTCTCCTCACCGGGCAGTCCGAAGACCACCTCGACGCCCTCGTTTTCCAGGCACTTGACTATTAACTCGGCCGCTTTACTCATCGGCACCTCCCTTTGAGGAACGTTAGTGGCAGGCTATGTGTTGAAACTTTCACCATCTATGCAGCGAAGGATGTCACCGTGCCCATCGCGACCATCAACCCGGCCACCGGCGAGACAGTCAAAACCTTCGACGCCGCTACTGACAGCGACGTCGACGCCGCAATTGCCCGCGCCCATGAGCGCTTCCTCGACTACCGTCACTCCACCACGTTTGCCCAGCGTGCCGAGTGGGCAAACGCCACCGCTGATCTGCTCGAGAAGGAAGCCGACGAGGTCGGCGCCATGATGACCCTCGAAATGGGCAAGACCCTGAAGTCGGCCAAGGCCGAAGCGATTAAGTGCGCCAGCGGTTTTCGCTACTACGCCGCGAACGCCGAGAAGCTGCTGGCCGACGAGCCCGCCGAGGCATCCAAGGTCGGAGCGAAAAGGGCGTACACCCGCTGGCAGCCGCTCGGCGTGGTGCTTGCGGTGATGCCGTGGAATTTCCCGCTGTGGCAGGCCGTCCGATTCGCCGCCCCTGCCCTGATGGCCGGCAACGTCGGGCTGCTCAAGCACGCCTCCAATGTTCCCCAGTCGGCGCTGTACCTGTCCGACGTGATCGCGCGCGGCGGATTTCCCGAGGGCTGTTTCCAGACACTGCTGGTGTCCTCCAGCGCCGTCGAAGCCATCCTGCGTGACCCGCGGGTCAAAGCGGCAACGCTTACCGGGAGTGAGCCGGCCGGCCAGTCCGTCGCGGCCATCTGCGGTGACGAGATCAAACCCACCGTGATGGAACTCGGCGGCAGCGACCCCTTCATCGTGATGCCGTCGGTCGACCTCGAGGCGGCCGTCAAGACCGCAGTCAAGGCGCGGGTGCAGAACAACGGCCAGTCCTGCATTGCCGCAAAGCGTTTCATCGTGCACACCGACATTTACGACGCGTTCGTCGACAAGTTCGTCGAGACTATGCAGGGGCTCAAGGTCGGTGACCCGACCGACCCGGACACCGACGTGGGCCCGTTGGCCACCGAGTCAGGCCGCGACGAAATCGCCAAGCAGGTCGACGAAGCCGTCGCTGCGGGCGCCAAGGTCCGCCTCGGCGGCAAGACGCCAGACCAGCCCGGCTGGTTCTACCCGCCGACCGTGGTCACCGACATCACCAAGGACATGGCGCTCTACACCGAAGAGGTGTTCGGCCCGGTCGCCTCGATGTATCGCGCCTCGGGCATCGACGAGGCGATCGAGATCGCCAACGCCACCACGTTCGGGCTCGGTTCCAACGCGTGGACCAACGACGAGGCCGAGCAGGAGCGCTTCATCGACGACATCGAAGCCGGCCAGGTCTTCATCAACGGGATGACGGTGTCGTACCCCGAACTCGGATTCGGCGGCGTCAAGCGATCCGGCTACGGTCGCGAACTCGCGAACCTGGGCATCCGCGCGTTCTGCAACGCTAAAACCGTCTGGGTCGGCTAGCCGGGCGCAGCGGGTTGCCGCTAGACGCCCCGGCGATCGCAAGCGCGGCGTAGCTGGGCGCAGCGGGTCGCCGCTAGACCGACGCGCCGGCGAGGGCCTTCTCGTCCTCGTCGGCGAACGCGTCCTCCAACTGCACCGGCGAGTAGTCGAGGTCGATCTCGGCGAGCGGTCGTCCGCGGGCGCTGCTGATCGTGCCGAACCGCCGCATCCCCTTGTCGGCGG
>CBAAAS010000505.1:0-3067 GCA_964658855.1 uncultured Mycobacterium sp. | reverse complement strand
CTCCGGGTCCAACCGTAGAAGCACCTTCACGTTGGCAGGGGCCGCGCTGATGTTCGCGGTCAGCAACCAGTTCACCTGGCTGCACGTGACGGCGTGCGAGGTGCGGGAGTTGTTGTCGACGGTCACCCGCGCGGTCTTCTGCGTCGCGTTGTCGTCCGACGTGAAGCAGCCCGAACACGATGCCGCCACGAGCACCGTGCTCACTGCCGCAGTGATAAGCCGTTGCCCCACCGGGCACCTCCCGACGCACGCAGGATTAGTTCGCACACTTTGTCTATCAGCCTGCGCGCGTCCCGGGGAGCAAACGTGCGCAAGGATCAGCCGAACGAGATCTTGCCCATCAGCATGTCGATGATCGGCTTGCCCGCCTCGAACGTTCCAGTGCTGGACGAGTTGACGTGGCCGTAGTCGACCAGCAGCGTCACGCCGTTGACTCCGGCGGCAGCATCGCTGTTGAGAAACGCCATCACGTTGCCCATCTGCTCGGGTGTGTGTGTCGCGGTTCCGGTGGCTTCCCGGTAATCCTGGGCGAAGGACAGCCATAGGTCGGCATTGGCCCGGGCCAGCGGAGTGTCGGTCGGGCCCGGGCAGATCGCGTTGATCCGAATCCCCTTGGCCAGGAACGGGAATGCATGCGTTGCGACGTAGGCGTTGATCGCCTGCTTGCTGGTGCCGTAGTGACCGAAGTTTTCCGCCTCGTGCGCCTTGCTCCAGGCGTCCGCCGACTCGAAGTCGGGTGTGGCCAGAAATTCCTGCAGCCGCGGCAAATCGGTTTCCCAGCCGATGCCTGCCACCGAGGAGATGAAGCAGATGGCTCCGCCGCGGTTGAGTTGACCGTTGTCGATCAGCCGGTCGATCACATGCCGGTGGCCGATGAAGTTGATCTTCATCAAGTCCGGTCCATCGGCGATGCCGGCCGCCGAGAACAGCGCATCGATCTGCCCGACTTGCTCGAGCGCGCTGTCGATCGAGGCGGGGTCGCGCAGGTCGACCTGGATTCCGCGGCCGAGCCCGGATTCCACCGGGGCGTAGTCCAGGTTGATCACCTCGGCTCCGAGGTCACCGACGATCTTCGCCGCAGCGGCGCCCATACCGGTGGCACCTCCGACCACCAACGCCCGCTTGCCCTCGTAACGGAACTGCTCAAAACCAGTCATTTCAATCCTCTCTCAGGAAGCCGATGCAGGCCTCGTGAGTACGTGTATGGAACAGATGTTTGGTCCGACCAGCTTATAGGTCGGTGAGCGGAGTCCACGACGCGGGCTCCGGCAAAACGCACTACGCCAGTATGCGCAGACGACCACGCCTACCGGTGAGTATCTGAAATTTTGGTTGTCAGATTTGGGCGGAAGTGTCACGTTCCGCAGCACCGCGCACCAAGGTGTCGCGGGCATTGAGCAGAGCCGCGTCCTTGCCCTGAGCACGAACAATGTTTTCCGGCACCCATAACGCGTCCATCACGTAGCGCGCCAGCATCGACAGCGACGGCGCATCCTCGATGCGGATATCGCCCGACTCGATCCCGTCGGACAACAACGCCCGAAGTTGACGCAGCCGCATGGTGAACGCCAGGCCGGGGTTCGGAGTGTCGGGCGGCGACTGACGCATCCATGCGAGCTGGATCTTCCACTCGTCGGGAAATTGGTCCAGCGCATTGATGTTGACCCAGCTGAGCGCGTCCAGCTTCTCCACCGGGGTGGCGTCTGTGCGCAGCACGCTGGCGAAGCCTCCGCCGGCCTTCGTGCCGAACGACTCCATGATCGAGGCAAGGAGTTGGTCCTTGGACCCGATCACCCGATAGACGGTGCCGGTGCCCAGCCCCGCCGCGGCGGCGATGTCGCGGATCGTGGTGACCTCGTAGCCTTTCCGGCCGAACTCGGCTCGCGCCACTGAACGTACATGCGCGCCTTTGTCGTTGCTGTCGGAGTCACTCTCGTCGGCCCACGTCTTGATGGCCTCTTCGGCGGCCGCGAACGCCCTGGAGCCGTTCAGTTCGGTATCGCTGTAGGGCCGACTGGCCAATCCGTGCAACATGATCCGGCACATGACGACCGCGGTCTGATCGGCCCCGCCGGTGTGCCTGATGATGTCGAGGCCGACGTGCATCATGGTCTGGCAGATGCGGTCGGCCAATGTAGGAAGGTCGATGTCGGACCTGATGAAGCCACTCCACCTACCGGCGCGCAGCGTCTGGAGCATCGCTTGCTGGACGGCGGTCGGCGGATTCT
Source organism: uncultured Mycobacterium sp. (assembly GCA_964658855.1). Lineage (GTDB taxonomy): Bacteria > Actinomycetota > Actinomycetes > Mycobacteriales > Mycobacteriaceae > Mycobacterium. Next base: position 839 of record CBAAAS010000505.1, on the reverse strand, counting down.
GCAGGAGTTCGACGAGTTCCGGGTTGGCGCTGGGCGCCTCGTAGAACGACATCTGCAGCGCCGCGCGATGCTGGACGGCGCAGCGCGCGATCGCGGATCCAAGCTCGACGATCTTGTCCGCGACCGAACGCGGGTCGGCCTGGTCCAACTTCTCGTGGGCGATTTCACCGATGCGGTCCAGGTCGGCGTAGTACCGCCGAACCAGCTCGACGAGGATGGCTTCCTTCGATTCGAAGTGGTGGTAAAGGCTTCCCGGCAAGATGCCCGCCGCGTCGGCGATCTCCTGCAGGGACGTCCGCAGGCCCGACGAGGCGATCAATAATGCAGCCGTGTGCAGTATTTCGGTGCGACGAGTGCCGTCGTCGTACGCGCCGCCACTGCCCGCTGCCGAGTCGGAGACGCGTTTGGCGGCACCCCGTCCCCGCGGAGTCACGCGAGGACGTCCGACACGGTCAGGCCGGACCAACGATTCGGCATCGGGCAAGTCTAGGCGTGCAGAGTGCTGCGTCGGTGCCGCCTCGGATGGTTGCTGAAGTCCCACGACACCTCCGCAGCTACCACCTGTGACCGGATCGCGTTCTCGCTCGTCACCATTTCCGCCGGTGCCATGAAATCGCTGACCCAATATTTGGTTTGAAGCTACCAGGTTGCCATCGTCCGATTGTGCAGGTTGAACGCTATTCGTGCCGCATCCGCGTGAGCGCAAGCAACCGTCAGCGCGGAACCGATTCGGCGAACTGCGCGCCGAGTTGCACGAGGTAGCGGTCGGAGCCGTCCAGGAATGCGCTCCAGCTCAACAGGCGCTTGAGGTAAAGGTGAGCGTCGTGCTCCCAGGTGTA
>CBAAAS010000504.1:0-3070 GCA_964658855.1 uncultured Mycobacterium sp. | reverse complement strand
CCCAGGCCGGGTAGGCCGGCACTGTCGGGGCTTGTCGCACCGGTCAGGCTCGGAATCGGCGGCAGGCTGACGCCGAACTGGGACAGCCCCTGCGTCAGAGCGCCCATCAGTTCACCGGGCAGATCGGTCATTGCGGCGGCCCGGACGAACTCCTGGTGCTGGGGTGCGGGCTTGGCGGTCAAATCGCTAACAGCGATGTAAGCAAAAGGACTCGCGACCGCCAGAGCGGCGAACGCGCTCGTGGCTGTCGAGAGCCTGCGTCGACGTCGGTTCGGCACGGAAGTCTCCTCAATCTGGACTGCGGTCGTCATGCGCGCCGGGGGCGTGCACGGTGTCGGATAAGTGCTTATTCGGACACCTGGCCGATGTTACTTACGTGAATGTTGTTACTGGAGTGGTGAGACCTAATCGTGAACAGATCGCGACTTTCGTCACCAAAAATCGCCCAATCGTTATCCGCCGCGCCGCTATATGGGCTTGCCAGAGGCCTCGACGTAATAAGACCCCGGCGCAACGCCGCCGCGAAACGGGCTGCGGTCTCACAGTCCGATACCCTAGGCAACCGATGGCTTCTCCTTCCGGTCGCTTTGACCTCTATATCGTCGGCTCCGGCTTCTTCGGTCTGACGATCGCCGAGCGCGTGGCTACGCAGCTCGGAAAGCGGGTGCTCGTCGTCGACCGGCGCCCGCATATCGGCGGGAACGCTTACTCCGAGGCTGAGCCGCAGACCGGCATCGAGGTGCACAAGTACGGCGCCCACCTCTTCCACACCTCTAACAAGCGGGTGTGGGACTACGTGCGGCAGTTCACCGAATTCACCGGTTACCAACACCGCGTCTTCGCCATGCACGACGGCCAGGCCTACCAATTCCCGATGGGGCTGGGCCTGGTGTCCCAGTTCTTCGGTCGGTACTTCACCCCCGACGAAGCCCGGGCGCTGATCGCCGAGCAGGCCACCGAGATCAACACCGAGGATGCGCAGAACCTCGAAGAGAAGGCGATCTCGCTGATCGGCCGACCGCTCTACGAGGCGTTCGTGAAGCACTACACCGCCAAGCAGTGGCAGACCGATCCCAAGGAGTTGCCGGCGGCCAACATCGCGCGGCTGCCGGTGCGCTACACCTTCGACAATCGCTACTTCAACGACACCTACGAAGGTCTGCCGGTCGACGGCTACACAGCCTGGTTGCAGAACATGGCCGCCGACGAGCGTATCGAGGTCAGGCTCGAGACCGACTGGTTCGACGTCCGCGACGAACTGCGGGCTGCGAGTCCGGATGCGCCGGTTGTCTATACCGGCCCGCTGGACCGCTACTTCGACTACGAAGAAGGCCACTTAGGCTGGCGCACACTGGATTTCGAAATGGATGTGTTGCCGACGGGTGATTTTCAAGGTACTCCGGTGATGAACTACAACGACGCGGACGTGCCTTACACCCGTATCCACGAGTTCCGGCACTTCCACCCGGAGCGCGATTATCCGGCCGACAAGACGGTGATCATGCGGGAGTACTCCCGCTTCGCCGAGCACGACGACGAGCCTTACTACCCGATCAACACCGAAGCCGACCGCGCGGTGCTGACCGCCTATCGGGCTCGGGCCGCGAACGAAACCGCTTCGGCGAAGGTGCTTTTCGGCGGGCGCCTGGGCACCTATCAATATCTCGACATGCACATGGCCATTGCCAGCGCACTGAACATGTACGACAACGTCCTTGCGCCGCACCTACGCGACGGCACTGGATTGGACGAAACCAGCGGAGGAAGTACCCGGGGATGAGTAAGACCACGGTCGACGATGCAACTGACGCTGCGACCCAGCAGTCCAGCAAGGCGGTGAGCTTGCTGGCGCGCGTCATCCTGCCGCGCCCGGGCGAGCCCCTCGATGTCCGCAAGCTGTACCTGGAAGAGTCGAAGACGAATTCCCGTCGCGCCCATGCCAGCAACCGCACTTCGCTACAGATTCCCTCGGAGTCCGAGGTGTCCTTCGCGACTTACTTCAACGCGTTCCCGGCCAGCTACTGGCGGCGGTGGACGACGTGCACGTCGGTGGTGCTGCGCATCGAGCTCACCGGCAAGGGTCGCGTCGACGTCTACCGCACCAAGGCCACCGGTGCGCGGATCTTCGTGGAGGGCTTGAACTTCGTCTCGACGGGCAGCGACCCGGAGGTCCTCGAATTCCAGGTCAGCCTGCAGCCTTTCGAGGACGGCGGGTGGATCTGGTTCGACATCACCACCGACTCCGACGTGACGCTGCGCAGCGCCGGCTGGTATTCCGACCAACCCGCTCCGGGTGTCGCGAACGTCGCGATCGGCATCCCGACCTTCAACCGGCCGAACGACTGCGTCAACGCTTTGCGTGAACTCACCGCAGATCCGTTGGTGGACCAGGTGATCGGCGCAGTGATCGTGCCCGATCAAGGTACTTCGAAAGTCCGCGACCACCCCGACTTCGCCGCCGCCGCAGGGCCGCTGGGTGACCGGCTCGTCATCCATGACCAGCCCAACCTCGGCGGCTCCGGCGGATACAGCCGGGTGATGTACGAGGCGCTGAAAAACACCGACTGCCAACAGATCCTGTTCATGGACGACGACATCGAGCTGCAGTCGGACACCATCCTGCGGATCTTGGCGATGCACCGTTTCGCCAAGACGCCGATGTTGGTGGGCGGCCAGATGCTCAACCTGCAGGAGCCCTCGCACCTGCACATCATGGGCGAGATGGTCGACCAGGCGAACTTCATGTGGACCGCGGCTCCCTACACCGAGTACGACCACGACTTCGCCGAGTTCCCGTTGAGCGACAACAACGCTCGCAGCCAGCTGCTGCACCGGCGGATCGACGTCGACTACAACGGCTGGTGGACGTGCATGATCCCGCGCCACGTCGCCGAAGAGCTGGGCCAGCCGTTGCCGCTGTTCATCAAATGGGACGACGCCGACTACGGCCTGCGCGCCGCCGAACACGGCTACCCGACCGCGACGCTGCCCGGCGCGGCGATCTGGCACATGGATTGGAGCGACAAGGACGACGCCATCGACTGGCAGGCCTACTTCCACCTGCGCAACC
>CBAAAS010000503.1:0-3073 GCA_964658855.1 uncultured Mycobacterium sp. | reverse complement strand
TCTCGTAGCCGTGCATCGGTCGCTCGGCGAGCAACACCAGGATGGCGGCACGGACATCGCCGCGACGACCGCGCCGACTGTGGCCACCGCGACGTCCGCCGCGCGCACCGCGTGCGCTGGGACCGGGGCCAAATCCTGGGCCGAAGCCCGGACCGAAGCCACCGGGACCGAATCCGCGGCCGCGGCCCCGGCCGAAACCGGGTCCGAACGGCCCGTCCTGCCCGGCGTCCTGACCGCGGACGTAGTCGCGGAACTCGCGGCGGGCCTGCCTGCGCTGTTCGTGAAAGGCGCGGCGGTCCTGGGGGGCGAATCCAAAGCCCGAAGGCCCCGGTTCACCTGCGAACGGCCTGCCCTCGTGGGGCACGCCACCTTCAAAGTACGGGTTGTTCATTGGTTGATCTCGTTTCTGGAAAGGCAGCGCCGGATGCGCTACCGATACGACGACGATATATCGGAAGCTATCGTTACGCAAGGATCGTTTTCAGTTGGGGGTTACTCACGGCGGTTTGCGGCCTCCTGCGGCGGGGTAGGACTTACTCATGAGTCAGGAGAAGGTTGACGTAAAAGACCACTCGGACCAGGACCGCGGCACACTGTCGGCCGAATCGGGCGAGCACAAGAGCGGTCACCGCGGGCGACTGTGGCTGAACTGGGGACTTGCCCTGCTCACCGCGGTTGGCGCAGGCGTCACAATGGCGGTGGCGCTGGGCGCCGTGATGAGCACCGCGGCCTGCAGCGACAAGGCCTGCCCGAACTTGGGCCCGCGTGGAATCAGCTTCGACGTGCTGTACTACGGAGCGCCAGCTGTCGCGGTGCTGACGATCATTCTCTCGATCTTCACCGCGAAGCGCCGATGGGGTTTCGTGATTCCCGTGACGGCGTTGGCGTTGTTGATCGCCGACATCGCGATTCTCGCCGTCACCGTCGCGCAGTAACAGCGCTAGCGGGGCGGCGCGTACCCGGTGTAGGCAGGCGGCCCGGGGTTGGGCCGCAAACGGGCCAATTCTCTACGGTGCCGCTCGGCGAGCACCGCGGCCAGAGCAAGGTGCGGCGGTGTACCCGGCGGCGGTGGCGGAGCCACCCGGCTGAGCACATCGCCGGCGATCCGATACGCCATCTCATCACGCAGTTGCGGATCGAGTTGTCTTGCTCGCCAGAGGAATTGGCGCGCGACATCAGCCTGCTCGGCGCCAAGTCCGGACAGCTGCAACGACGCCGCCCACCACGCCAGGTGTGGCGGCATCATGGGCGGTGGCCCCAACTTCGGCCCGCGTTCGCTGATCACGATGGTGCCGGCGAAAATGTCGCCGATTCGTTTGGCGCTCGGCGAAAGCATGCTGCAGATCACTGCGGGACTGCCCAGCAGCATCCAGATCTCGACGATCGATGACAGCGCGCGGAACAAGGCCTGGCGGAACCGCTCCGGGCCGCCGTCATCGGACACCACCCGCAGGCCCATCACCATCTTGCCGACTGTGCGTCCACGCGTCGCGGTCTCCAGAACCAACGGATAGCCGACGAAGACCAACACCGTGAAGATGATCATGATCGCCGCGACCGCGGCATCGTCGAAATGGTTGAGCGTTCCCGCCCACAGCGTCAGCGAAATCAGGTAGCCGATCATGACGACGGTGATATCGATCAGCGCGCTGACCGCCCGCACCGGAAGCTGGGCAACCCGCACGTCGAGCACCACGGCGTCCCCGGTCACCACCTCCGACATACAGCGCACGCTACCCGGCGAGCTAGTCTGGGCGCGGTGGACGTCGACGCGTTCGTGCTTGCTCACCGCGACAGCTGGGATCGTCTCGAGCAACTGATCAGAAGCCGCAACCGGCTCAGCGGTGCGGAGATCGACGAACTCGTGGAGCTTTACCAGCGGGCGTCGACGCACCTGTCGATGCTGCGTTCCGGATCCTCCGATTCCGCGCTGGTCGGCCGGCTTTCGAGTCTGATCGCACGGGCCCGCGCCGCGGTCACCGGCGCGCATGCCCCGCTGTCGAGCGAGTTCACCCGGTTCTGGACGGTGTCATTCCCGGTGGTGGCTTACCGTGCCTGGCGGTGGTGGCTGGCGGCGGCCGGCATCTTCTTCGCGGTCACGGCGGTGGTCGCACTGTGGGTGATGGGCAGCCCGGAAGTGCAGTCGACGATCGGAACACCAAGCGAGATCGACGAATTGGTCAACCACGATTTCGCCTCCTACTACAGCGAGCATGCGGCCGCCGCTTTCGGTCTGCATGTCTGGGTCAACAATTCCTGGGTGGCCGCCAAATGCATCGCGTTCTCGGTCGTGCTGGGGGTGCCGATCCCGTTCGTGCTGTTCGCCAACGCCGCCAACCTCGGGGTCGTAGCCGGGCTGATGCTGCAAGCCGGTAAAGCGGACGTGCTATTCGGGTTGCTACTGCCGCACAGCCTGCTGGAGCTGACAGCTGTGTTCCTGTCGGGCGCCGTCGGCATGCGACTGGGGTGGTCGGTGATCGCACCGGGCGACCGGCCGCGTGGGCAGGTGCTCGCCGAGCAGGGTCGTGCGGTGATCTCGGCAGCTGTGGGTTTGGTTGTGGTGCTGCTGGTTTCGGGGGTGATCGAAGCTTTCGTCACGCCTTCGCCGCTGCCGACGTTTGTCCGGATCGGTATCGGAGTTCTCGCCGAGGCGGGATTTCTGGCGTATGTGGTGTATTTCGGGCGGCGCGCGGTCCGGGCGGGCGACACCGGTGACATCGCCGACGCCCCGGACGTCGTCCCGACCGCCTGAGCTACAGCCGTCCGGCCGCCTTCATCGCCAGGTAGCAGTCGGCCAGTGCAGGCGCGAGTTCGGTGGGTGCCGCGTCGACGACCTGCACGCCGCTGTGCCGCAGCCGCGACGCGATCGTGGACCGCTCGCTGCGTGAGCGTTCGGCGGCCGCCGCGTCATACACCGCGGCAGCGTCGGAGCGGCCGGCGGCCAACTCGTCCACCCTCGGGTCGGCAACGGCGGCGACGATCACCTGATGCTTGGCCGAGAGCAGCGGAAGTACCGGCAGCAAACCCTCGTCGAGGGCGCTGGTGTTGAGGTCGGTCATCAGCACCACTAGAG
>CBAAAS010000502.1:0-3080 GCA_964658855.1 uncultured Mycobacterium sp. | reverse complement strand
CGAGAAGGCGCTTAAGAAGGGCGGCTACGGCGGCATCGTCGGCGTCGGCCAGGGATCGTCGCGGCTGCCGCGGTTGGTGAGGCTGTCCCATCGCGGGTCACGGTTGGCCAAAAAGCCAAAGCAGGCCAGGAAGGTCGCGCTGGTCGGCAAGGGCATCACCTTCGATACCGGGGGCATCTCGATCAAGCCCGCGGCCTCGATGCACCACATGACCTCCGACATGGGCGGCGCCGCAGCGGTAATCGCGACCGTGACCCTGGCCGCGCAGCTGGAGCTCCCGATCGACGTGATCGCCACGGTGCCGATAGCCGAGAACATGCCGTCGGCAACGGCTCAGCGCCCTGGGGACGTACTGACTCAATACGGCGGAATAACCGTCGAGGTGCTCAACACCGACGCCGAGGGGCGGCTGATCCTGGCCGACGCGATCGTGCGTGCGTGCGAGGACAACCCGGACTATCTGATCGAGACATCGACGCTGACCGGCGCGCAGACGGTGGCGCTCGGCGCGCGCACGCCCGGAGTGATGGGCAGCGACGAGTTCCGCGACCGGGTGGCCGCGATCTCACAGCGAATCGGCGAGAACGGTTGGCCGATGCCACTACCGGATGAGCTGAAGGACGATCTGAAGTCGACGGTGGCCGACCTGGCCAACATCAGCGGACAGCGGTTTGCGGGGATGCTGGTGGCCGGCGTGTTCCTGCGTGAGTTCGTCGCCGACGGAGTCAACTGGGCTCACATCGACGTCGCTGCGCCGGCCTACAACACCGGTGGCCCTTGGGGTTACACGCCTAAGGGCGGTACGGGTGTACCCACACGCACCATGTTCGCGGTGCTGGAGGACATCGCCGCCAACGGCTAGTGCGACGTCAGCCGGGGATTACTGCTGCCCTGGAACCACTTGACCTTTTGCCGCCAGGATTGCGCGGAAGTCAGCGCGAAACCGGCCCCGCATGTGCAGGCGAAGAACCAGACCAGGGTTGAGTCTCCGCGGCCCTGGATTGCCGGCACCAACGCCGTGATGATCCTGGTCGCGCAGGCGGCGATCCCGCTGCCACACGCGAACAGATAGAGATTGGCTATGTGCGTCGACCGGGGGTCTTGGCGTAACACCAGTAGCGCGCGGAACCCGAATGCGAGCAGATAGATCAGCGTGCCGCACAGCACGATCCAGTAGACGCTCAACCAGAAGTCGGTGGGCAGTGCGAAGAAATCACGCGTATAGGTTTTGCTGCCACGGCTCATTGAGAATGTCGCCAGTAACAGCGGGATGCACAGCGTCGCAGGGCGTTCGATGTATTGCTTGAACGCCGTCTGCAGCGCGTGATCGTCGGCAATTCGCCCGAGCGCGTTGTAGACGATCGCCGAGGCCGCAACGACGTAGCAGTCGTGCCCCAGATAGTTCTGCAGATTCCACACACCGGTGAGGTCGTGTAATGCGATGCCGATGGTGTTGGCGGCCAGCGGCGACATCAGCGCCACCGCAGCCCCCTGCAGTGCGATGTTGAACGTCGCGGCGACTTCCCAGCGGCAGTGCCAAGTGACGCGCCTGATCCACAGGCTCCACCCGACGGACGCGAGGGTGATGAAGATGAGAAGGCTAAGAGCCACAGCAGTACCTCGTACGCAGCTAGGGATTTACAGCGGCGGCGCGTCGGAGCGTGGGCGCCACTCTGCGATCTTCGTCGGTTGCTGAAGGGTCTTGACAGCGCCTCCGCCGGCCAGGGCATGCATCTGGATGCCGCCCCGAATCTCTTCGGCCAGCGCGGTGACCTCTTCGGGCTCGATGAACCGGTAACGCGTCAGCAGCTCGGCGCGATTGATACCGAGATTGGCCGCCGCCACCCGCAAGTTGTCGGCGGTGATCAGGGTTCCCTTGTCCAACTGGTCGTAGTAAGTGGAACGCGGGAGCTCCATCGCCGTCCAGATCTCTTCCCTACTCAGGGAACGACCCGCCAGGTAAGAGAGCACAGTCGCAAGTTCTTTACCGCTGTCATCTGGATACACGAGAAACAAGATATCCAAGATTTCGGCTTTTCGGAATGCCAAATGCGTTAAATGCCGATTATTTGGGGTTTCCAAAACAAAACGTATCCACTTGAATGGCATTGACGTCCAACAAGTTGGACATTGGACCAGCGGTGTACTGCGTGAATTGCAACGTGGCCGGGCTTGAAAGAGATCTGGCTCACACCCGAGGGCTGACGTCATTTCACTGCCGCCCGCGGTGGCCGAATTCCGACGTCACCAGCTTGCCCTGGTTGTGTGCGGACCTCGCCGCAGTGACAGGATGGTTTCGGTAATCACGGGTCCAGCTTCGGTATACCGCGCTGTGGTAAGCCAGAGGTCAGCCCGCACCCATGGACCGTTCAATCGAGGAGTCGACTTCAGATGGCCTTCTCAGTGCAGATGCCGGCACTCGGTGAAAGCGTGACCGAGGGAACTGTCACCCGCTGGCTGAAGCAAGAAGGCGACACCGTCGAGCTCGACGAGCCACTGCTGGAAGTGTCCACCGACAAGGTCGATACCGAGATCCCTTCGCCCGCAGCGGGAGTCCTGACCAAGATCGTTGCCCACGAAGACGACACCGTCGAAATCGGTGCCGAGCTGGCTGTCATCGGCGACGCCTCGGAGGGCACTCCGGGCGGCGACGAGCAGCCCGCCGCGCCGGCGGAACCGCAGCCGGAGCCCGAACCCGAGCCGCAGTCCGCGCCTGCACCGGAACCGCAGCCAGCAGCCGCGCCGGCGACCCCCGCCGCGCCGGCAGCCAGCAACCAAGGCGCGAGTGGAGACTCCAAGCCGGTGCTGATGCCCGAACTCGGTGAGTCCGTTGCCGAAGGAACGGTCACCCGCTGGCTGAAGAAGGTCGGCGATGCCGTCGAGGTCGACGAGCCGCTGGTCGAGGTCTCCACCGACAAGGTCGACACCGAGATTCCGTCGCCGGTGGCGGGCACGCTGATAAGCATCACCGCGGAGGAAGACGTCACCGTCTTGGTGGGCGGCGAATTAGCCCGGATCGGCACCGGCGCCACCACCGCCGCGCCCGCTCCCACGCCGCCAGCCGCCCCCGCGCCGACTCC
>CBAAAS010000501.1:0-3080 GCA_964658855.1 uncultured Mycobacterium sp. | reverse complement strand
CGGGGATGTCGAGCCCGGGGACGTTCGGGGTCTTTTCCCAGACGCCGAATTCTTTGACCACCCCGTATTCAGCGTTGGACGCCACGACCACGGTGAGTGGGATGTTGTAGCGCGCCGCGCTCCACAGCGCGGTGATCGCGTAGTGGATGGAGCCATCGCCCATCAGCGACACGACCGGACGGTCCGGCGCCGCGATTTGGGCGCCCACCGATGCGGGCAGGCCCCAGCCGAGTCCGCCGCCGGCCGCCGAGAGATGCGACAGCGGGTTGCCCGGGCGGATGCTTTCGGTCATCGGGATCTCGTTGCTGCCGGCTTCGCTGACCCACAGAGTGTCATCGGGTGCGGCGTACCCGACGGCGGTCCACAGATCTCCTGGCTTGAGCGGCACCTGCGCCGACACCTGTTCGGGGACCGCGGCGCGCGGCGTGGGGGCCGACCGCTGGGTGTGTTTGACCGTCGCCGCCAAAGCCTGAGCCGCGGTGCGGATGTCGGCGACGATCGCATCCCCGACGGGGGCACGGGCGGCTTCGTCGGGATCGTTGGTGATCTGGATCAAGCGCGCGCCCTCGGGCAGGTATGGCCCGGGTACCAGTGGGTAGTAGCGGAACACCGCGGTCCCGATCGTCAGGATCAGATCGTGGCCGGTGAGAACCTGCGAGATCCAGCCCGCACCCGGCGGCAGCGCGCCGTGATAGAGCCGGTGGTTCTCCGGGAATCCGCTCCAGCCGGTCAACGGGGCGGTGAAAACCGGTGCCTCGATGCGCTCAGCCAGTTCGATCACGGCCTCGTAAGCGTCGTAGCGGTCGATGTCGCCGCCGACGACGATTGCCGGTGATGTGGCGGCGTCCAATCGAGCGGCGACCTGCTCAGCCAACACGGTCGGGAAAGCCGTTGCGTGAGTCACGGTGCGCTCGCGCACCACCTCGATATCGGCGACCTGTTCGTCGGTCAGCTGGATCGGCATGTCGTCCATCGGGAGCGAGACGAAAACCGGTCCCATCGGTGGCGTGGTGGCGAGGTGGATCGCACGCGCCAGCACGGCGGGGGCCTCACTGGCGATGGCGGGCTCGGCCGCCCACTTCACGAACGGCTTAGGCGTGGTGGTGGGTTCGTGGTTGGTAAGCAGACAGTATTGGTTCTGCATATTGCGGCGCTGGTTGCCCGCAGTGATGATCAGCGGCGTCTTGTTGACATAGGCGTTGTAGATCTGGCCTTGCGCGTTACCCATGCCGGGCGCGGTGTGCAGGTTGACCACGGCGGGACGCCGGGTGATTTGCGCGTAGGCGTCGGCCATCCCGACCGGGATCATTTCCTGCAGGCCCAGGAAGTAGCGGAAGTCGTCGGGAAAGTCTTGCAGGAGAGCCAATTCGGACGATCCCGGGTTGCCGAACCAGGTGGTCAAATTGTGTGAGCGGAACAGGTCGAGGATGGCGTCGCGCACCGTAGTCATTGTGGTCATCGCTTTCGTGAAGAAGTTGCAGATGGGGTCAGTCGAGTTCGCCGCGCAATGGGTTCAGCGCCCAGCTCAAGGCGAAGTCGGCGACTTCTTCCCATCCCGGTGCGCCGCACGTGAAGTGGTCTCGCTCGGGGAACAGCTTGTAGGCGGTGATCGCAGACGAGTGTTTGGCGTTTTTCGTGTAGTTCTCGTGCTGCACCGCGGGCGGGAGGATGTGGTCGCGGCCGCCGGCGATGAATAGCAGCGGCGCGCGATCGTCGTTGGCGAAGTTGTACGTGGTGGCGGCGTTGTGCGTGAAGTTGGCCAGTCCGCCCTGGAACAAGATCCGTCCCGGCACCGCGACGGCATAACGGTCATAGGCGATTTTAGAATCAGATTCGGCCAGCGTGTTGGTGAATGCGTAGTGAAATTCGGATGCCGTGATAGGCACCGCGCGGTGCACGTTGGCGGGGTTTTTCAGCACCGGAAACGTGGCCCGGATCTCTGAAAATGGCAGTGCCTTAATGCCTTTGACGGCGGCACCGTCGATCGAAACACCGGCTCGCCCGTAGCCGGCGTCGAGGAGCAGCTGCACGAAGGTGCCGCCGAACGAGTGGCCCATCAATATCGGCGGTTCGGCAAGCTCTTCGACGATCTCGGCGAGGTGATCGAAGACCTCCCGCACCCCGAGTTCAGCCAGGGGCATGGGGTCTTCGCGCAGCGCTGCGACGCCGGCCGGGCCGGGAGCGACACCGGGGTAGCCCGGCGTCACCACGTCATAACCGCGGGAGCGGTAACGAGCCACCCAATCCTCCCAAGCCAACGGAGTCATCCATAGCCCGTGGATGAGAACGATCGTCTGCGCGGAAGTGGTTTCCATGGCAGCCAGCATGCGCAACCGAGGTGACCGCCGACAATGAGCCGCAGCCTAAGATCTTCCGTATTTACTTTGTGCCCGGGCACAATGCCGCGCGGCGTTTTACGATCCGTGATGTGCCGCAGCTACGAGCACCGACAGTTCTCACCAATCGCGTCCGGCAACAGTCGGAGGCGATCGTGGCGAGAGTTCTCACGGTGTTGCGCAGTGAAGTGTCTGACTACGTTGGCCGCGACGAGAGCGGCAACACAATTCAGGACAACATCGCCGGCTACCTTGCCGAGATGTTGGACTGGATCGACCTCGGCGCCGAACCGGGCCACCAGAGTTTCGACTCCGCAATTCGTCACCGCGCCAGTCAGGGCCTGACACTTTCCAGCTTGCTGCACGCCTACCGCCTTGGCGCGGCCACGATCTGGGATGAGCTCGCACGTCTAGCGGACACAGACCAAATCGAAAAGGAGGCGCTGATTGCGGCAACCCCGTCCATCTTTGCCTGGATGAACACCAATTCGCTTCGCGCGCATGCGGTTTTCCGCGAGATCGACATCCGCGATGCGCGGCGCAACGAACAGGTGCGAGCCGCGCTGCTGGACACCATTCTGTTCAACGACTCCAGCATCGGAGCAGCGTTCTGGGACGCCGTCGCTGCGCTCGGTCTCCCGCGGACGGGCCAGCTGATGGTCATCGCGGCCACGAGCCCCGAGCGCGCCTCGATCGGGGACTCGCCTCCCGACATTGAGACGCTGATTTCCTCGCATGCTGCCG
>CBAAAS010000500.1:0-3085 GCA_964658855.1 uncultured Mycobacterium sp. | reverse complement strand
GTCGCGGGGGCGTGACGGTGGGACGGTTCCGAAACGGGAGGCTTGAGTGGCGAAAGCGGTGTCGGCGAGCGCGGCGACCAGACGGGGGATGAGCTGTGGCTGAGCAGCTCGATGCCGCCGGGATGCCGACGACGCTGGGGCCAGTCGATTACCTCCTGCATCGTGGGGAGGCCAACCCTCGTACCCGCTCCGGGATCATGGCGCTTGAGATTCTGGACCGCACACCGGATTGGGAGCGGTTTCGCACCCGCTTCGAGAACGCGTCGCGAAAGGCGCTACGGCTGCGGCAGAAGGTGGTCGTGCCGACGTTGCCGACCGCTTCGCCGCGCTGGGTCGTCGATCCCGACTTCAACCTGGATTTCCATGTCCGCCGGGTGCGTGTCTCCGAGCCGGGCTCGCTGCGACAGGTCTTCGATATCGCGGAGCTGATGATCCAGTCGCCGCTGGATATCGCCCGGCCGCTGTGGACGGCCACCTTGATCGAGGGGCTTCCCGACGGGAAGGCCGCGACGCTGCTGCATCTGTCTCACGCCGTCACCGACGGTGTGGGCAGTGTGGAGATGTTCGCCCACATCTACGACCTCGAGCGTGACCCGCCGGCGCAACCGACCCCGAGCGAGCCGATTCCGCAGGATCTGTCGGCCAACGACCTGATGCGCGAGGGGTTCAACAACCTGCCCGTCAACGTGGCCAAGGGCGCGGGCGGCGCGCTGTGGGGTGCGGCATCGGTGATCGGGCGCGCGGTGGTTCGCCCGAGCGCCGCGCTGTCGGGTGCGCTGAGCTATGCCCGCTCGGGGGCGCGAGTGATGAGCCGCGCCGCGGAGCCGTCTCCACTGCTTCGTCGCCGCAGTCTGGCCACCCGCAGCGAGGCCATCGACATCAAGCTGTCCGATTTGCACCGGGCGGCGAAGGCGGGTGGCGGCTCGATCAACGACGCTTACCTGGCCGCTCTGTGCGGTGCGTTGGGCCGTTACCACGAAGCGCTCGGGGTGCCGATTTCGACGCTGCCGATGGCGGTGCCGGTCAGCCTGCGGGCCGAGTCGGACTCGGCCGGCGGTAACCACTTCACCGGGGTCAACCTGGCGGCCCCGATCGGCACGAAGGATCCGGTCGCCCGCATGCAGAAGATTCGGTTGCAGATGACCCAGCGTCGCGACGAGCCCGCGATGGACATCGTCGGATCGATCGCGCCAGTGTTGAGCGTGCTACCGGGGCCGTTACTGGAATCGATGACGAGTTCAGTGGTCGGCTCCGACGTGCAGGCCAGCAACGTTCCGGTCTATCCCGGCGACACTTTCCTCGTCGGCGCAAAGGTGTTGCGGCAGTACGGTATTGGCCCACTTCCCGGTGTGGCGATGATGGTGGTGCTGATTTCCCGCGGCGGTTACTGCACCATCACCGCGCGCTACGATCGCGCAGCGATCCGCGATGAGAAGTTGTTCGCCAAATGTTTCCTGGACGGTTTCAACGAAATCCTGGCGTTGGCAGGTGATCCCGCCCCGCAGGCGGTGCCGGCTTCGTTCGATGCCGAACCGTCCGACAAGCGATCGGTGGTGGGTTCATGAGCGCGGCAGAATCGAAGAAACCGTCGCGTGATCTTCGGCTACCAGGCTCGGTCGCCGAGATCATGGCCAGTCCGCCCGGACCAGATGTCGGCGCGTTCTTCGACCTGGACGGGACCCTGGTGGCCGGCTTCACCGCCATCATCCTCACCCAGGAACGTCTGCGTCGCCGCGACATGGGGGTCGGCGAGCTGGTAAGCATGGTTGCCGCCGGCTTGAACCATCAACTCGGGCGTATCGAATTCGAAGAGCTGATAAATAAGGCATCGGGTGCGCTGCGCGGGCGCATGCTGAGCGACCTCGAGGAGATCGGCGAGCGGCTGTTCGTCCAGCGCATCGAGTCCCGGATCTACCCGGAGATGCGTGAACTTGTCCGCGCCCACTTGGCCCGCGGGCACACCGTGGTGCTCAGCTCTTCGGCGCTGACGATCCAGGTCGGCCCGGTCGCGCGCTTCCTCGGAATCGCCAACACGCTCACCAACAAATTCGAGACTGATGACGACGGCGTCCTCACCGGCAGTGTCACCAATCCGATTCTCTGGGGCCCGGGTAAGGCCACCGCGGTGCAGAAGTTCGCCGGCGAGAACGGGATTGACCTCAAGGACAGCTACTTCTACGCCGACGGCGACGAAGACGTCGCGCTGATGTATCTGGTCGGCAATCCGCGGCCGACCAACCCCGAAGGCAAGATGGCCGCCGTCGCCAAGCGGCGCGGCTGGCCGATTCTGCGGTTCACCAGTCGCAGCGGCGGGGGCATCACCGCGCAACTGCGCACTCTGGCCGGCGTCGGCTCGGTGGTTCCCGTCGCGGCCGGCGCGCTGGGGATCGGATTGCTGACCCGCAGCAGGCGCCGTGGGGTCAACTTTTTCACTGCGACGTGGTCGCAAATGTTGTTGACCGCCAGCGGTGTCCAGCTGAATATCATCGGTGAAGAGAATCTCAACGCCGAGCGGCCCGCGGTGTTCATCTTCAACCATCGCAACCAGGCCGACCCCGTCATCGTCGGCGCGCTGATCCGCGACAACTGGGTGGCGGTCGGCAAAAAGGAACTCGAAGGCGACCCGATCATGGGCACGCTCGGCAAGGTGCTCGACTCCGTTTTCATCGACCGGGACAACCCGGCCGCGGCCGTCGAGTCGCTGCACCAGGTCGAAGACCGTGCCAGGCAAGGGCTGTCCATCATGATCGCGCCCGAGGGCACCAGGACGGACACCACCAGTGTCGGGCCGTTCAAGAAGGGGCCGTTCCGGATGGCGATGTCGGTGGGCATACCGATCGTCCCGATCGTGATCCGCAACGCCGAGATCATCGCCGCCCGCAACTCCACCACGATGAACCCGGGCACGGTCGATGTTGCTGTGTTCCCACCGATTTCAGTCGCCGACTGGACCGTGGACACGCTCTCGGATCGGATCGCCGAAGTGCGCCAGCTGTATCTGGACACGTTGGCCGACTGGCCGGTCGACGAGTTGCCCGACCACGACGTGTACCGAAAGAAGCCGGCGCCACGCAAGGCTGCGAAG
>CBAAAS010000499.1:0-3096 GCA_964658855.1 uncultured Mycobacterium sp. | reverse complement strand
CCGCGATAGCCGTCGTCGAACCGGCGATGCCGGTTCAGCCCGGCTACAAACAGACCGAGCGGCGGACCGGCCTGCTGCAAAATCGGCACCACAAATGCCTGAACGGGTGGCTCATGCCAGGCCCCGGCCGGGAGATCCAGTGCGAGACTGTCCAGCTCGACCAGCTGGGGTTCACCCTGGATCGCTTTACCTACCGGCCATATCGCGCGCCCCTCGCTTGGAAGCATCTGCGGTGCTCCCGGCTGCCCGGGCGCGATCCCACTCGCCCCGGCCAACTGCATGTCGCCGTCATCGCCGCACAGGTAGGTGAGTGTGAACGGCAGGTCGTATGGGTTCCGCGAAAGCTGATGGGCGGCGAAGTCCAGCATCTGCCGCTCGGTACGCACCACGCTCGGGTCGGAGCCCAGTTCGCGCAGCGTCGCCATCCGCCGTTCAGCGACTACCCGCTCGGTGTCCTCGCTGACCACACAGAGCATGCCGACCACCGCAGAGTCGTCGTCGCGCAACGGGCTGTAGGAAAACGTGTGGTAGGACTCCTCGGTGTAGCCGGACCGCTCCAGCAGCAGCATCAGAGCCTCGTCCCACGTTGCTTCACCGGTCGACAAGACGTGGTCGATTCGCGGGCTGACGTCGGGCCAAATCTCCGTCCACACCTCGCGGGCCGGACGGCCCAGCGCCCAGGGATATTTCAAGCCGAGTGTGTCGCGGCGGTAGGCGGCGTTGCAGAAGAACGTCAAGTCCGGACCCCAGGCCATCCACATCGGGAAGCGCGACGCCAGCAGGATATTCACCGTTGTACGCAGGCTCTGCGGCCAGCCCTCCACCGGACCGAGCGGAGTAGCCGCCCAGTCGACAGCGGCTAAGTCGCGTCCAATCTCCTGGTCTGCGCGGAAGACCACTGACATCCCCTAGAGTTAGCGTCGTTCTGCCTTGACAACCATTCGCCGAGTTCCTGGCACCAGCCGTTCCTGGAAGGCATTTGCTCGCGACCTCGAAGATCAGCCACTGGCGTGTAGACATCCGGAGAATCGACCAAGTTTTCCCGTTTTTACCAAGATCCAAGCCAGCCGGATGAACTTCATCGGTTTAGCGTCTGTGATCAGGGCAATGCCAGGGGCGGGGCGGGCGAGGAGGGCTTACAGGGATGGCCGGTGACGGTGTTGAGGTTTTGGTGATCGGCGCTGGGCTAGCCGGTTTACGGTGCGCCGGTGTCCTGGCGGCCGCGGGCCGCGATGTTCGCGTCTGGGAGAAGGACGACGACGTCGGCGGCCGCATCCGCACCGATGCCTTCGACGGTTTTCTGTGCGACCGCGGCTTTCAGGTACTCAATCCGGCCTACCCAGAGCTGGCGCGCGCCGTCGACGTCGCCGCGCTCGATCTGCAGCCGTTCGGTGCGGGCGTCGCGGTTCGGCGCCAGTCCACCTCAGCCGTACTGGCTCACCCGCTGCGCGAGCCGAGGCTGGTGCCGAAGATGCTGACGTCAGGCGCTATTCGACCCACCGATGTAGTCGCGATAGCGCGCTGGGTTTTGCCCGCGCTGCGGCCCGTCGCCCTGAAATCGCATGCAGACGCCGACATCACACTGAAAGCCGCCTTGGACAAAAAACGGGTAGGCGGTGAACTGCGCCGCGTGATCGATCGGTTCCTCGCCGGAGTGCTTCTCGAGGACACCGGCAGCAGCTCCAATGCGTTCGCTCTACTACTGGCGCGGATGTTTCTGCTCGGTGTGCCGGCTCTGCCGGCCGCAGGTATGCAATCGCTTCCGCGGCTGATGGCCAGGCCGCTGAGCGGGCTGATAAGTCTGAATCGCGGGGTGATCCGCATCGAGCGCGAGGGTACGAGTTGGCGCGTGTGGGACTCAGACGCGAGCGTGCTCGCCAACGATGTCGTGGTGGCAACTGATCCCATCACGGCGGCGACGCTGACCGATTCGTCTCCCCCACCCACCCACGGCGTCGTCACCGACTGGTGGTCGACCGACGAGGCTGCGACGGCGCCACCGATGCTGTGGGTTGACGCCCGGCGCGACCCGCCCGGACCGGTCCTCAACACCGCGGTCATCAGCGCCGCTGCACCCGGCTATGCCCCTGCGGGGCAGCACCTGATTGCGGCGTCCGCGTTGCTGGAAACTGATGGGGCGCCGCCGCCGGACAGTGTTACCCGGGGCCACGCCGCTGACATCATGGGTATCGACGGTGGTTCGTGGAAGTTGTTGACGCGAAGCATTATTCGACATGCACTGCCCGCTCAGCCGGCCCCGCTGCGAGTACGTCAGCCGGTCGCCGTCAGCGACGGGCTTTGGTGGTGCGGTGACCACCGGGACACCGCCTCGATACAGGGAGCGCTGGTGAGTGGGCGGCGCACAGCAGATGAGATCCTGCGGACCCGACCCTGATCAGTCCCTATCCGACCACCGGAAAACGGCGAGGCAGGCAGCCAAACCGCCGATCGCCCACGCGGTCAGTACCAGGAATATGTGCCAGTGTTCCCAGCTGCCGGCCGGTTCGAAAGCGGCCATTTTCGACGGCAGCAGCACCGACCGAAACCCTTGAGCCATCCACTTGACCGGAAAAACCGAGCCGACGACCAACATCCAGGTGGGCAACACGATGAGCGGCACATAGGTCCCGGACACGAACTGTAAGGCTATCGCCGGGCCGTTGGTGACGACGGCCGCCGCGACCGCGTTGCTGGCGAAATTGCTGATGAAGATGCCAAGCAGCGAGCAACTGACGGTGCCTAGAAGGAACACCCAGATCAGGGTGAACCATCCGAAAATAGTCGTCGGTAAGTGGAGTTCAAAGAAAAGCAGCCCAACCAAGATAAGGACGACTGCCTCGGCGAGGCTGAGGATCGCGACGAGGAGAATTTTTCCGACGAAGTAAGACAGCGCCGTGGTTGGCGTCCCGCGCAGACGGCGTAAGGCACCGGTGTCGCGATCGGCCGCGATGCTGATGCCCAGGTTGATAAATGACGTCGAAAGAATGCCATAGGCAAGCATGCTCGCCGCGATCACGGCGCCCGTACTGGTCTCTCCTTCAGGCAGTTTTGTGGAAAAGATCGAACCCAGCAGGATGCAGATGACGGCCGGCAACG
>CBAAAS010000498.1:1812-3099 GCA_964658855.1 uncultured Mycobacterium sp. | reverse complement strand
ATGCCTCTGGTAGCGGCGGTGCGTGAACAATCCGGGCTAACCGCGTTTAGCGTGCCTCATCACAGGGTGCCTCACACTTCTCCTCGCGGTTGGAGATCCGCGAGGCGCGTAGCGGCGGCTGCGCTCAGGGGAGTCGCGCGGTGAGTACCGTCGTCGACTTGGACGATGACTGTGCGGGCGAGGGCTACACATCGGTCGTGTTGAAATAGGCCCTGCGCCAGGGTGATCGAGGTGCGGCCGACCGATTCAACGCTCGTGCCGATGGCGACCTGACCGGGCCAGGTCAACTCACCGCGGAAGTCGAGCTCGAGACGGGCGATGACGAAGGATCTGCCCACTTCGACGATGCCCGCGTCGGGCGCATGAAGAAGTTCGACCCGACCAGTTTCCAACGCGGTGGAAAAGACTGAATTGTTCACGTGCCCTTGCCGATCCGTATCGGCGTAGCGCAGCTTGTCGTAGGCATGCGCGGAGAACTCCGCGAGCGTTGGGGCGTCGTCCATGGCGGTATCCACTTCTGTCGGCGTATCGCGGTGGGCTCTTGTCAGAGTCTGACCGTCCTGGGATGGTCAGTCGGCGGCAAATGTCGCGATGTGGTCGATGGCGGTGCTGAGCGCGGTCTCGAGCGGTTCGCCGTCGCGCTGCACTTTGGCGAGCAGCAGTCCGCCTTGCAGCGAGGTCAGCAACGCCATGGCGAGGCCGTCGACATCTGCGCTGTCCACCAGCCCACCGCGGTCACGCAGGTTCACGAGTCCGTCGCGAATGGCGTCGTGCCAGCGTCGGTAGCCCGCCATGACGTCTTCACGTGCCGCATCGTCGGTTCCGGCCAGCTCGTTGGCCAGCGAGCCCAGCGGGCAGCCGCCGCGAAACCCGTTGCTGCGTTGGATGTCAACGATGGCCGCGGCCCAGCTGCGCAGCGCCTCGAGGGAGTCGAGCCGGCTCAGCAGAGACTGCTGGAACCCAAGGATGGCCTCTGTCTGGTAGTCGATAACCGCGCGGGTGAGCGAGCGCTTATCCGCGAAGTAGTGGTAGACCTGCGACGCGCTCACACCGGCCGCGGCCTGAACGTCCTCAGTACTGGTCCCGGCGACACCGCGTTGGTAGACCAGCGCCGCCGCGGCGGCCACGATGCGATCCCGGGTGGCCTGGCCCTTCCGGGTAATCATCGGTCTAGGTTACCGATTTTGGAGTTGACAATCCAAACATAGGCGAGTTTTCTGGAGAGATCAATCCAATCTATCCCCGGAGAGACAGTCATGGCGACACCCACGTCCACGATCAGCGACC
>CBAAAS010000498.1:0-1712 GCA_964658855.1 uncultured Mycobacterium sp. | reverse complement strand
GCGTGGTGCCCCTACTGCAACATCGCGTTGCGTACCTACCAATCCGAACTGGTTCCCGCCCTCGGCGGACGCGGCGTCGAACTGATTGCCGTCAGCCCCCAGAAACCCGACGGTTCGCTAACTTCCACAGAGTCCAATGAGCTGACTTACTCGGTGGCATCAGATCCGGGCAATCAGATCGCCACCGCCCTGGGGATTCTGACCGAACCATCCCCCGACTCCCTCGCCGCACAGGCCAAGTTGGGACTGGACCTCACCGAGGTGAACGCCGACGGTGGCACAGCGCTGCCGATGCCCACCGTCGTCGTCGTCGACTCGGCGGGCATCATCCGGTGGGTCGACGTGCACCCCAACTACACCACCCGCAGCGAGGTGCCCGACATCCTGGCCGCAGTCGACGCGGTGAGCTAAAACCCTTGTCGAACAACGCATTCCTCGTCACCGGCGCGAACGCCGGGCTCGGCAAAGACGTGGCGCGTCAGCTGGCACTGCGCGCCGACGTCAACTCCGTCTATCTGGCCTGCCGCGACGAGGCCAAGGCGGAGGCGGCGCAAGCCGATCTGCAACGGATCACGGGTCGGTCGGCCTTCGAGGTCCTGGTTATGGATACCGCAGACCTGGCCTCGGTGCGTGCGGCTCTCGCTGCCATTAACCAGCCGCTGCGGGCGGTCCTGCTCAACGCCGGTGGCACCGGCGGCCCCACACCCATGGCGCGCACCCCCGAAGGGGCGGAATCAAGGTCCTGGCAAGCTGGATTGCCACCGACGAACAGGCAAGCGACCTCATAGCCCCTGAGCGTGACAGGTCAACGCGCGCAGCAGAATAGCGTTGCCTCGTGCGCGCGATCGTGATCTGGTCACGAGTCGCTGGATGTCGCCGAACCGCAACGCCCAGCGCCGATTTCGATGTTGTTAACCTCGTTTCATGCCACGAAAATTCAGTGACGAAGAAATTGAGGCGTATCTCGATAGCCACCCAAGCTGGGCGATACTGAGCACCATCGACACGGACGGATTCCCGCACACCGTGCCCCTTGGATACTTTCGCCTTGGCCGCGACATCATCATGGGTGTCCGAGATGGGACACGCAAAGTTGCCAACGTCGAACGCAACCCGAACGCGAGTGTCTTGCTCGAAGACGGCTCCAGCATGGCAGATATCCGGGGAGTGATGTTCCAAGGCCACGCCCGAATCGTTCGCGAACCAAGCGCAACACTTCAGCTCGCGAGGGAAGGTGCGCGGGCACGGGGCGTGCCAGAGCCCGAATGGCCCACCACACCCAGACTGGGCTCTACCTACATCCGCATGACACCCGTTAGAACAGTGTCTTGGGACTACGCAAATTCAACGCCGGACCAGGCTTAGCTTCGCCGACCGTGCTGGGAGGCATCTGCTGCGACCTGAGCCGCGGGGTGGGAAAACAACGCAAGGCGCGCGATAAGACGCACTAATCGTGGTCAGTGCCGTCGTTGTCATGGAATCAGCAGGGTGCGACCTCGCAGTGCGCCGTCCCCACTTTGTCGGTGCACATGCGCGGTGTCGGACAAGGGACGCCGGGCGCTGATGTCAAGGTGGAGCTGTCCGCTGTCGTTGAGGGCCGAACGCGCAGCGGCGGGAAATAGTGCACGAACCACGCCCCGAGCGACTTTAAGCTCGATTTATGACCTTCGCTGTCGCCCCGGACAGGTTCGACGAGGTGCGACGATCCTGGA
>CBAAAS010000497.1:0-3102 GCA_964658855.1 uncultured Mycobacterium sp. | reverse complement strand
AGCCGTTCCCGCACCCGCTCGACGTCGTCGGGAGTCGGCAATTCATCGGTGATCTGGGTGATCAGCACGCCGATGTCGACGTGGTCGAAGTCGCCCCGCGCGATCAGGTCACGGGTGACCACCTTGACCTCGTCGTTGCTCAGCCGCCGAGACAGCAATGCGAGCACCGGTATGTAGTCGGTCGGTGGGATGCCTTCTGGGTAGCCCGCGCGCAGCCACGCGACCACTGAGGTCAAAAATCGGTTCACGGTTGTGCAATTCCCCCGCTGAACTGTCGCTACGCCTAGAAACGGAATTAGATTCCGATGCTACGCGGGCTTGGCTCCAAGGATGTAAAGACCGGTATGCGCTCCGATGAACTCGCGAGCCACGTACAGCACGCCGATGACGACCGCGGTCAGCGCCAGTGCGTACAGCGCGTAGCTGAGGGCGGTCAAAGCCGGGTTCTTGTGCGCGACCGCCGCGCCGTTGGACCCTTGGACGCCGGCACCGGCCGAGCCCGCCCGGACCCCGAGGGCGAACAGCACGGGCAGGCCGCTGCCCAGCAGCAGGCCGAAGATCAGGATCTTCAGCGAGGCTTCGTAGTTGAACCAGTGGCTCATAGCGTGCCTGCTTTCTTTGCCTCGGCGGTGTGGGCGGTGGCGCCGGAAACTTCGCCGTCACGGAACGGCGAGCCCGCGATGCCGGGCTTGCCGTGCTCGTCGAGCCCGGCGGTCAGGTCGCCCTTCCACTCGGCGTTGACGTTGTTGTGGTCGACCTTGGTCTTGCGCGATTGCACGTAGATGGCCCCGGCTGCGGCTGCCAGCAAGAGGAAGCCAACGGTCGCGCCGGCGTAGCCGCCGATCCCGTGAGTCACCCAGTACGTGACGGCCCCGACCAGGCCGGCCGCCGGCAGCGTGATCAGCCAGGCGGTCGCCATCCGGCCGGCGACGCTCCAGCGCACCTCGGCGCCGGGCTTGCCGACGCCGCTACCGAGCACCGAACCCGTGACCACCTGCGTGGTGGACAGTGCGTAGCCGAACTGTGCGGACAGCAGAATGATGACCGCAGAAGAGGATTCAGCGGCCATCCCCTGCGGCGACTTGATCTCGACGAGGCCCTTGCCCATGGTGCGGATGATCCGCCAGCCGCCGGTGTAGGTGCCCGCCGCCATCGCGCACGCGCAGGCCAAGATCACCCAGAACGGCGGCAAGGAGTCGGTCCGGCTGACTGCGCCGTAGGAGATCAGCGCCAGGAAGATCACGCCCATCGTCTTCTGCGCGTCGTTGGTGCCGTGTGCCAGCGAGACCAGCGATGCCGAGAAGATCTGACCGCGACGGAACGCTGTTTCGCTGCGCTCCTCCGGGACGCCGCGATTGATCCGGTACACCAGCCAGGTGCCGACCGCTCCGACGATCCCGGCCAGGACCACCGACACCAGGGCCGGAATCAGCACGCGGGACACCACGCCGGTCCAGATCACCCCGTGCGCGCCGGCTGCCGCGATCATGGCCCCGACGATGCCGCCGACCAGGGCGTGCGACGAGCTCGACGGGATACCCAGTAGCCAGGTCAGCAGGTTCCAGACGATCCCACCGACCAGTCCGGCGAACACCAGCTGCAGCGTCACCAGGTGGCCGTTGACCAGGTCTTTGGCGATTGTCCCGGCGACGGCAGTGGATAGGAACGCTCCTGCGAGGTTCAACACCGCCGACAGCGTCACCGCCTGCTTCGGCTTGAGCGCGCCGCTGGCGATGGACGTGGCCATCGCATTTCCGGTGTCGTGAAAGCCGTTCGTGAAATCGAATGCGAGGGCGGTGATCACGACGATGATCAGAAGGAACAGCTGAAGATTCACGGGCCTAATTCTGTAGGTAGGTGGGTGCAGTTGTCGAAAGAACAACGTCGCAAATCAAAGGTATTTCGCAGTAGTCGTCAGATGTTCGTCTGGGGTTAACCTGCCAGCTCATCGCGTTAACCGCGGGTATCGCGGCGCAGCGGATGCTCCGGCGGAATCTGGACGAAGATCAGCAGGACGCCATCGGGATCGATCACGTGCATCTCGTGCAGCCCCCACGGCTCTTGGCGGGCTTCGCGGGCGATCTCGACGCCTCTGCCCTCCAGTTCGGCCTGTGTGGCGCGGACGTCGCGAACCTGCAGCCACAGTGCGCCGGGAAACGGCACGGCGGATTTCTCCTCAGCGCCGTGGTTGGCGAGCTCGATCAGCGACTGGCCCGCGAAGAACACCGTGCCCGCGCCGTAGTCGCGGAATGTCGCCAGACCGATCTGATCGCGGTAGAAGCTCAGCGATCGCTGGTAATCCGCCGGCCGAAACAGCATCCGACTGGCGAGAATCTCCATGTCGTCGTGTCTATCACGCGTCGGGATTGTTCGGCTCGGTCTGATTAGCCAACTTCTCCTCATCGCGCTTCGCGCTCTGCATCGTCGTTGGCTGAAGCCGCTGTCGCCTGATTGCCGTGGTCGCCAGGCCCGGAACGACGGTGTCGATGGCCTGCGCGGCGATCGCCATCCGCGGCGCGATCCGAACCGGGCGGGTGCGCGCCGCGGTGATCATCCAGCCCGCGGCCTCCTCGGAGGTCAGCGCCGGTATTCCCCGGTACTCCTTGGTCGGCGCGATCATCGGGGTGGCCACCAGCGGGTAGTACAGCGTGGTCGAGTGCACACCCTTTGTCGCCCACTCGGTTTCGATCACCCGGCTGACCGCCGACAGCGCCGCCTTCGAGGCGTTGTAGACCGCGAACAGCGGCGACGGCTCGCTGAACACACCCCAGGTCGCGACGTTGATGATGTGCCCGTCGCCGCGCTCCAGCATGCCGGGCGCGATGCCGCGGATCAGTCGCAGCGGCGAGTAATAGTTGAGCACCATGGTCCGGTCGACGTCGTGCCAGCGTTCCAGCGACTCGGCCAGCGGCCGGCGGATGGACCGGCCGGCATTGTTGATCAGAATGTCCACCCCGCCGAGTCGCTTCTCGACGTCGGCGGCCAGCGCATCGACGGCATCCAGGTCGGACAAATCGCAGGGGATGGCGATCGCGTCGCCGCCGTTGGCGGTGATCCGGCCGACCACCTCGTCCAGCAGATCCTTACGGCGGGCCACCGCGA
>CBAAAS010000496.1:1753-3108 GCA_964658855.1 uncultured Mycobacterium sp. | reverse complement strand
CTGACCGTAGGTCAAATCACCGGAGCTCGACAGGACGGCCGGCGCGTCTGGCCGGCTTTGAGCACACCGAAAGAAGCCGTCGTGCAGCGCTTCTCCGCTGGGCGTGGCGATACGGCTGTTGACAGCGTCGCGCACCGCACACTGGTCCAGCGGTAGAGCTGGCGGGTCAGGCTGAGTCCACGCGTCGCTTGCGGAGGCGAGCCTTCGCAGTTCGTCGACATGATGAGCGAACATCGCATCGATCACGCCGGATGGGAAAACATCTTCGCGCACATCCCAATTCACCATGACGCCGCCGTCGAATTCGGTGACCTGGGCATCCAGCGAAACCTGCGGCCCTTGCGAGATGATCCAACTGGGCGTGCCGAAAGCCTCGGTGACATCGCTACCGAACAACTCTCCGAGCCCGAGGGCACTGGTGAACACGACCGGGGCCAGCACCTGCGCACCGCGGTGGCGGCCCAGATCTCGCAGTACCGAAAGGCCGGGGTAAGCGGAGTGCGCGGCGGCGGTCCGCATGGCGTCTTGCACGGAGTGTGCCCGCGATGCCGCGTCGGTCGTGCCGGTCAGGTCGATGTCGAGCAGCAGCGACGAGGTGAAATCACCGACCAGACTGTCCACATCGGGGTGCAGCGGCTCACGACCGAACAGCGGCACGTTCAGCAGGAAGCGCGAGGTGCTCGACCAGTTCGCCAAGGTGTGCGAGAAGGCCGCGGCGAACATCATCGCCGGTGTCACCCCGCAAGAGCGGGCGTGTGCGAACAGCGCGTCCCGGGTTTCTGGGTTCAACCACTGCCAGCGTCGGGTGCTGTTACGCGACAACGTCTTTCGGGTTGCCGTCGGCAGCGCGGGCGGGTCCGGGAACTCGGGGAGGCGGTGCGACCACCAGTCCCGGTCGGCGTCGTGAGCCGGCCGTGGCTCAGCTTCCCTGCGCGCGATCTCGGTGCGGTACTCCTGGTAGCTGAAGTCCAATTCCGGCAATTGCCGACCCTGGTACAACTTCGCCAGGTCGGTCATCAGGGTGCGGTAGCTCATCGCGTCGGCTGCCTGCATGTCCAGATCGACGTGCAGGCGCGACTTGTCGCCGGGAAGCAACGAGAGGGTCAGCTCGAATACCTGTCCGTCGAGTTGTTGGTGCGACTTGGCGTCCCGAAAGTCGAGGGGTCGTTCACCTGCGGCGACTTCATCGAGGTCGCGAAAGTCGTGGACGGCGACCGGAAAGCCAACCCGGCCTGAATCCGCATCGATCTGCTGGGTGCCGTCGGAAAGAAACCGCACCCGCAGCATCGGATGGCGCGATGCCAGCGAGGTGGCCGCCTGCGCGAGTCGTTCGGGATCGATTGCGCCGCCGTCGA
>CBAAAS010000496.1:0-1743 GCA_964658855.1 uncultured Mycobacterium sp. | reverse complement strand
CCACATGGCGTGCTGCATGGGGGCAAGCGGAAAAGCGCCTTCGACACCGGGGACCGACGGCGCCGCGGGGATGTCGGGCGCCGCAGCGCCCAGGCCCGCTTCGGAGCCCACCAGTCGCGACCACGCCTCGATGGTGGGTTCGGCGGACAGCGTGGCGAAGTCGACGTCGATTCCGCGACGCCGCCACTTGCCGGCGAGCGACATCATTCGAATCGAGTCGAGACCCTGGCCGATGAGGTTGCCAGCGGGGTCGACAGTGTCGGCGCTGACGCCGAGCAATTCGGCAACCTCAGCGCGCACGTCATTCGGGCTACCAGCAATGGAAGCCCCGACCCGGCCAGTCAATTCTCGACCCTCCTACTGGTTAGTTGAGGCTAGCCTAAATTGCTGGTCACTTTAATAGTCGGGGTACCTGCGACGCTACCGCCCTCAGGCCGCACTAAGAATCTCGCATATGCGGAGCGTGTCGTACGAACGGCGTACCCCGCAACCGCTACCGGATCGGCGCCCTTAACCTGGCCCGATCAGCAGTTATGTGACGCCCGCCGGAGAGTGATTTGCGGGGCTAAGTGAGGTTAGGCAAGCCTATTGTGTCTTAGCCAGTTCTCAGGTAGCGTCCCCCGCGCCTCGTAAAGGCAGTTGGTCCCGTTGACGGTTACTTAAGGAGATGCCGTGCATCTAGCTCTTCCCTCCGGTTCGAAGGCGGCTCACGCCAGCCGGGCCTTGATCGCCGGCTTCGCGGTCGCCGGCGCTGGTCTGTTCGCGATGAACGCACCTGCCGCCACCGGGCCGCTAGTCCAGCACCGGGACGTGAAGCTGGCCTCCGGCGAGGTTGACTGGACGACGTTCCTCACCAACGTGAACGACAACCTGGCGACGCTGCAAGCCGAGGGCGCCACGTCGAGCACTGAACTGTCGACGGCGCTCGGAAACGTCTCCGACGTCTTCAGCACTCAGATCAGCACCGCGCTGACCGGCTTCGACACCGGGATCAACAACGCACTGTTCGGCGGCTGGTACGGCGGCGACGACGGCTTCGTGTTTGGAATCTTCGGCGGCGAGCCGGTTACGGGGCCGGGTGGCGTCACCGAGACCGGCAGCCTCCTCACCGTGCTCTCCAACGATTTCGCGAACCTCTCGACCAATCCGAATGGCGGCGAGCAGCTGTTCAGCGACTTCAACAATTTCACGCTGGAGCTGCTGGACCATACGGCCAAGCCACTGCTGGCTCCGCTTCTCGACGAGACCACCAAGGGTGTGACGACGCTGTCGATTCCCGTCGAGCTGTCGCAGATCCAGACCAACCTGCTCGAGCAGTTCGGCACCTATAACGAGCTGAAGGATCTGGCTCAGACCGTGCTGTCTCCCGAGATCAGCGGCTTCTTCGCGCTATCCAGCGACCTGGACGCCATCAACACGGCGTCCACTGCAGGCGACAGCGCCACGGCCATGTCCGACCTGAACAACCTGGGGTCCGATGTGCTGAACGCGATCATCAACGGCTACGACGCCGGCATCAATCCGGTTGACGGCTCTGAGAACCTGTTCCCCGGCTTGATCTCCGCGGGTAGCTTCCTGGACGAGCTGTACACCACCTTCACCCAGCAGTTCATCGACGCCTTGGGCGCCTTGGGCGCCGACTCCGCCTCGTCGGTTGCGGCGGAATCTGTGACATCGGTGGCTCCCGATTTCCTCACGGGGCTGCTTAGCTTCTAAGTAACGAACGCGCTGGGCGGGATGGAC
>CBAAAS010000495.1:0-3109 GCA_964658855.1 uncultured Mycobacterium sp. | reverse complement strand
TCCAGTCCTACGCGCTCTATCCGCACATGACGGTGCGACAGAACATCGCCTTCCCGCTCACGCTGCAGAAGATGAAGAAAGCGGATATCACCAAGAAGGTCGAGGACACCGCGAAGATTCTCGACCTGACCGAGGTGCTGGACCGCAAACCCGGGCAGTTGTCCGGCGGGCAACGTCAACGGGTGGCGATGGGCCGGGCGATTGTGCGTCACCCCAAGGCATTTCTGATGGACGAGCCGCTGTCCAACCTCGACGCGAAGCTGCGGGTGCAGATGCGTGGTGAGATCGCCCGGCTGCAACGACGGCTGGGCACCACCACCGTCTATGTCACCCACGACCAGACCGAGGCGATGACGCTCGGCGACCGCGTGGTGGTGATGCGCGGCGGCGTGGTGCAGCAGATCGGCGCGCCCGACGAGCTCTACGAGCGGCCGGCGAACCTGTTCGTCGCGGGCTTCATCGGATCGCCGTCGATGAACTTCTTCCCGGCGACCGTGACCGCCACCGGGCTGCGCCTGCCATTCGGCGAGGTGACGCTGACCCCGCCCGTGCTCGATGTGCTCGCGGCGCATTCGGCGCCGGAGAACGTGATCGTCGGCGTCCGGCCGGAACATCTCAAGGACGCTGCCCTGATCGACGCGTATCAGCGGATCAGCGCACTGAGCTTCGAGGTGAAGGTCGACATGGTCGAGTCGCTGGGTGCCGACAAATACGTCTACTTCACCACCGAAGGCTCCGCTGTGCAGTCCGACCAGCTCTCCGACCTCGACGACGAATCCGGTTCGGCGGAGCACGAATTCGTTGCCAGAGTACCGGCCGCGTCGAAGGCCGCCAAAGGCAAGACGCTGGAGTTGGCTTTCGACACAGCACAACTCGCCGTGTTCGACCCCGACACCGGGGCGAACTTGACTCTCCCGCCGCCGCCCGAGGGCGCGTGACCCAGCCGTTGGATCAGGTGCGCGCGCATCTGGATACGCACTTCGGCCACGCCGAGCCCGCTGTCGCCAGCGTGACCTTTCTGGGCGCCGAGTCGATCGACGTGCTGCGGTACCGATTGGAGGCCGACCGCCGGGCAGAGGTGGTGCACTACGTGTCGTTAGGCTGCTCGCGGCACCCGATGGTCGACCCGACAGCGGTGCTGGCCGATCCCGAACTCGGCCCGCGGGCCGAAGTCGTTCTGCAGCTGCGCGATACGAAGGACATCACCGGCTTGGCCCGCAGTTTGGCCATCGTGGCGGCATCGCCGGCGGTCGAGGGTGTGGTGCTGATGCCCGATGCGCTGGTCGACCTCGGCGGGCCGCTGTGGGCACAACCGTCGGTGCGGGTGCCGTTCTCCGCGGTGTTGTTGGGCGACAGCGATATTGCCGAGCTGCCCCTGGACCCGCCCCGCGATCCGGTGCGATTTCTGTCCGCGACGCCCATCACCGCGACCGAGGCGGCCTGGGTCCGGCTGAAAGGCGCCGACGCGATGCGTGCCGCGTGGCAATCCGACGGGGTCGATGTACTGGACCCCAATCGGCCTGCCGCGCAACCTAGCTGAGCGCTTTCACGTCCATACGTCGCTTACGCACCCGCGCCCGGGGGATGTTCAAAGTGCCCACCTCTGAGCGAAAGCGAAGCGAATTCGCTCAGAGGCGGGCACATCGACGGTCTGGCGTCCGAGGTACGCGTGGGGCGTGTGCCATCGGATCCGCTACAACCAGTCGTTGCGCCGGAAGTTGCGGTGCAGAAACAGACATATCAGCGCCGTGCCGATGACGGTCGTCGGATAGCCCCAGTGCCACTTCAGCCCGGGCATGTATTCGAAGTTCATCCCGTAGATGCCGGCGACCATCGTGGGTATCGCCAGCAGGGCCGCCCACGCCGACATCTTGCGCATGTCGGTGTTCTGCTGCATCTCCACCCGGGCCAGCGCGGCCTGCACCAGCGAGCTGAGATTCTCGTCGTAGCTGGCGATCTGGTCGGCCGCATGGGTGTGGTGGTCGCCGACGTCGCGCAGATAGCGCCGGACCTCTTTGGAGACCAGGTCCTTGTGTTCGCTCTGCAACCGCGCGAACGGCACCGACAGCGGGTTGACCGACCTGCGCAGCTCGACCACCTCGCGCTTCATCTGATAGATCGGCTCGATCTGGGTGCGGTGGTCTGGCGCGAAGGCCTCTTCCTCGATCGCGTCGATGTCGCCCTCCATCAACTGGGTGACCTCGAGGTAGTGGTCGACAACAGCGTCCGCGATGGCGTGCATCACCGCGAACGGGCCCAGCTGCATGTGCTCGGGGTCGGCGTCCATCCGTTTGCGCACATCCGTCAGCCGACCGTGATCACCGTGCCGGACCGTCACCACGAAATCGCGGCTGACGAAGACCATGACCTCGCCGGTCTCGACAATCTCGCGGGCCAGCAAGGTCGACTCGTGAGGCACATAGTTGAGCGTCTTGAGGACCAGGAACAGTGATTCGTCGTAGCGTTCGAGTTTGGGCCGCTGGTGAGCGCAGACCGCGTCCTCAATGGCGAGCTCGTGCATGCCGAACGCGTCGCCGACTTCCTGCATCTGGTGCTCGTTGGGCTCGTGCAGACCGATCCAGGCAAACGCTTCTTGACCGGCCAGCTGCGATTCGGCGACCTTGGCGCAGGCTTCAACGTAGGTGAAAACCCCGGGAAGGCGCTCTCCGCCGATGTAGACGCCGCAGTCGACGACGGCTTGATCGGCGGTAGGTGGGTCTGGCTGCGGCTGCGGATGAGGAGGCTCATCCCGCTGGGGTCGTGCCAGAGGACGCAGCGTTTCAGGTATGTCGCGTAGCTCGCGAAACGTAGGCATCCGTAACCTCCCATCTGCAGCGAGAATCCAATGAAGCCTCGGTCATGCTACGCGCTCAAGGTGGTGATCTCCTGTCCAAGATTGCGCTGGCCAGCGTTGATGCGGGGTAGGGGGTTTGCCAAACGCGCGGGTGCGCTAGTTTCGACGCGACGCGTATGCGCATCAGGCCGGCCTGAAGAATCCGGGAAAACTCTCCAGTTGAGGAGCGAACAGACGTGAGCACTGCACCCCTGAAGGTCGCCGTCACCGGCGCCGCCGGCCAGATCGGCTACAGCCTGCTGTTTCGCCTGGCCA
>CBAAAS010000494.1:0-3112 GCA_964658855.1 uncultured Mycobacterium sp. | reverse complement strand
CGCATGGCCCGCACCCACCGATTCCGGTGTGTGTGGCGGTCTTTGATGAATCGCCCGACCTTGTGTAACACCCGGCGGCCATCGTTGTAACCCAGGATCTGCTGGAAGACGTCCATCATGTGCGGACTCGGTTTGGTGTTCGGGCCGAACATCTCCCGTATCGTCGGCTCCAGCACGCGGCGCGACACCGCACTATTCTGCAGCGGACTCAGGATGTCGCCCAACGGAGTTCCCGACAGCAGCTTCTGCGCGGCCCGCGGCGTGTAGGTCTCGACGAACATCCCGCCGTTGAGCCAGGTGATCGAATCGATACCCAGCGCACCGTAGGCGTGCTGGCCAAACTCGTGACGCGCCAACAGTTCCTGACCCACCGAGTCACCGAGGTCGTGAGCGAGGATGTGCGCGTGCCGGATACCCAGGTGATGCAGCAGCGCCTCGTGCATGTCCGCGTGATCATGCACCGAGTACTCGTAGGCAACCGGCTTCGCCGAGAAGCCCATCCCCATCATGTCCGGCGCGATCACGGTGAACCGCTTTGTCAGCGTCGACCAAATCGGTTCCCAGTCAAAGGAATTGAAGGGATAGCCGTGGATCAGCAGCAGCGGCGGCCCACTGCCCTCGACCCGGTAGAAGATGTCGAAGCCGAGGTAGTCGAAATACAGCCCGGCGTCCAGCCAGGAAGCCAATCCGGTGTCCATGACCCGCCCCGGCCTACGAGATGTAGCGAACGACGCTCTCGGCGACACACGCCGGTTTGTCGCTGCCCTCGACCTCGACGGTGGTCGACACGGTCGCCTGCGTGGCTCCGTTGCCCAGGTCCTCGATGTTGACCAGTGAGCTCTTCGCGCGAACCCGGGAACCGACCGGGACCGGGGAGGGGAAGCGGACCTTGTTGAGGCCGTAGTTGATTGCGAGTTTGATGCCGTTGACGGTGTACATCTGGTGCTGAAGCCGGGGCAGCAATGCCAGCGTCATGAACCCGTGCGCGATGGTCTTGCCGAAGGGGCCTTTGGCCGCCCGTTCCGGGTCGACGTGAATCCACTGGTGGTCGCCGGTCGCGTCGGCGAAGAGGTTGACGTCTTCCTGACTGATCGTCACCCAATCGCTCTCACCGATACTTTCGCCTTTGATCGAGGCGAGGTCGGCGACTGAATCGAAGGTGCGCATGGCGTTTCTCTCCCTTGAGTCGGCCCGGCAGCGGGGCGGGCGGAGCTGCCTAGCATCGTGCCACTCCGCGGACCCGACTCGACGACCGGCTGGTGGAGGATGGTCTGGTGAAGCTGTTGCTGCTCGCCGACACCCATGTCCCGCGTCGCGCTCGGGACCTGCCGCCGCGGGTGTGGGACGAGGTAGAGCGGGCCGAGGTGGTGGTGCATGCCGGCGACTGGGTGGTGCCCGAACTCCTCGATGAGCTGACCGCCAGGTCCACGCGGCTGGTGGCCTGCTGGGGCAACAACGACGGGCCGGAGCTGCGTTCGCGATTGCCCGAGCGGGCCGACGCGGTGCTCGACGGGCTACGGCTCACCGTGGTCCATGAAACCGGCGGCAGCGCCGGGCGTGACGCCCGTATGTCGGGCCTGTACCCCGACACCGACGTGCTGGTGTTCGGCCACAGCCACATCCCGTGGGACACCACGACCAGCACCGGCCTGCGGCTGCTGAACCCGGGCTCGCCGACCGATCGCCGGCGGCAGCCGTTCTGCACCTACATGACAGCGAGCATCGAAGACGGCGTGCTCGCGGACGTCGTTTTGCATCGTCTGGAGAAGTAGCTGGCTGCTAGCCCGGACATAGCCTCTACACATTCTTAGCTCGTAAACAGATACAAGTGAACACTCTCATCGACCCCGTCATCGAAGTGTCCCGCGTCGTCGGCAGATTCCGTCGGCAACTCCGCCGCTCGGCTGACCGTGGCTTCGACTCCGCACGGCTGACCGAATCGCAGTCGGAATTGCTGTGGTTGGTCGCCCGGCAACCCGGCATCTCGGTCAGCGCCGCGGCGGCGGAGCTGGGGCTGGTCGCCAACACCGCCTCGACGCTGGTCTCCAAGCTGGTGGGCAAGGGGTACCTGCTGCGGACCGCCGACGAAACCGACCGCCGGGTGGGCCAGCTGCGGCTGGCCGGAGCGGCCCAACAGATCGTCGACACGTCGCGATCGGCCCGTCGCGCCATGCTGGCCGACGTGCTGAACGAACTCGGCGACGACCAAATCGAGGCTCTGACAAAGGGGTTGGCAGTTCTCGACACGATGACCCGACGACTACAGGAGCGATGACCATGAGCAGAGCACTGCCGATGGCGGTCGACGGCCGCAACCTGACTTACCGGTACGGCCAATTCACCGCGGTGGACGACGTCACCTTGCAGGTTCGACCGGGCGAGACGATGGGCCTACTCGGCCCGAACGGCGCCGGCAAAACCACAGTGGTGCGGATGCTCACCACGCTGACACCCGTGCAGCACGGCGAACTGCGAATCTTCGGCCTCGACGCCCGCGATCAGACGAACGACATTCGAAGCAATATCGGCTATGTGCCGCAACAGCTTTCCATTGAACCGGCGCTGACCGGCCGGCAGAATGTGGCCTGGTTCGCCCGGTTGTACGGCGTAACGCGCTCGCAGCGATCCGAACGGGTGGACGAGGCGCTGGCCGCCATGGAATTGCTCGACGTCGCCGACCGGCCTGCCGGGACGTACTCCGGCGGCATGGTGCGTCGCCTGGAAGTCGCGCAGGCGCTGGTCAACCGCCCGTCGCTGCTGGTCCTCGACGAACCGACGGTGGGACTGGATCCCATCGCGCGCGACCGCGTGTGGACCCACGTGCTGAACATGCAGAGTCAATTCGGCATGACCGTGCTGTTGACCACGCACTACATGGAAGAAGCCGACGCCCTGTGCGATCGGGTGGCGCTGATGCATCACGGCACGCTTCGCGCCGTCGGGACACCGACGAAGCTGAAATCGACGGTGTCCGTGGGCGCGACGCTGGAGGACGTGTTCCGGCACTACGCCGCATCGGACCTGTCAGAGCAGCCCGAGAGTGGGGGCTCGCTACGTGAAATCCGTTCCAGCAGAAAGGTTGCCAGCCGTGCCGGTTGATAACGCTGTCAAG
>CBAAAS010000493.1:0-3114 GCA_964658855.1 uncultured Mycobacterium sp. | reverse complement strand
TCCACCGAATACGACGTCGAACGCTACTTCCGCGATGCGCCGCTGATGATCGTCGGGGAAGGCACCAACGAGATCCAGCGCAATGTGATTGCCGCGCAACTGGTCTCCCGCGGCGGGCTCTAGCGCGGGACAACTGCGCCGCGAAACAGAAGCCGTGGCAGTTACGAAGGCCGAACCGCAGCCGTGGCTTCTGCTTCGCGGTCAGTCGCGGACCACGATCACGGTCTTACCGGGTCGCCGGCCGGACCGCTGGCCGCTCTCGAACGCCTCCCGCCCTTCGGTCAGGGGAAAGGTTGCGGCGATTTCGATGTGCAGCTGACCACGGTCGACGAGAGCGGCGAGCTCGCCAAGTTGCTCTCGATCGGGGGTCACCACGAAAAACATCGCGGTGACGCCGTACTCGTCCGCTTGGTCGGCGGGAATAGGCGCGGAAAGAGCAACAAACCGCCCGCCGCCGCGAAGCGCCCGGAACAAATCAATCGAGGTCGGGCCGCCGACCGTGTCGATCACCACGTCGTAGGCCGCGTGGCTGTCGGCTAAGGCATCGCTTCGGATGTCGATTACTTTCCGCGCACCGAGATTTCTGACCAACTCGGCCGCGTCGCTACGCACCGTGGCGGTCACGTCGGCACCAAGCTGCGCGGCAAGTTGCACCGCCAATGCCCCGACCCCGCCCGCTCCCCCGGTCACCAGGACGCGCTCCCCGCGTCGCACCCGGGCGTGGTCGACAAGGGCCTGCCATGCGGTGAGTCCCGCGAGCGGTAGCGCAGCGGCGACGGTGTGCGAGACGCCGGACGGCTTGTCGGCCAGATCCTGCGCGGGCACTGCCACATAGTCAGCGGCACCACCGTCGCGATCGAACCGGATCAGGCCGTAGACATTGTCTCCTAACGCAAAGTTCTCTGTGCCAGAGCCATTTTCGACGACCTCTCCGGAGATCTCGTGCGACGGAATGACCGGTGTCCGGCTGACGCCGTCCCGCGTCCACGTCTCTTCCCAGGTGAGTTCATCGAACGTGATCGCCGCCGCGTGCACCGCGACCAAGACCTCGCCGGCGGCCGGCACCGGTATCGGCGCGGTTTCGACGGCGAGCACTTCCGGCCCGCCGCGTCGGTGCGCCCGTAGCGCGGTCATCTGGCCCATTCGCTTCTCCGCTCACAGGACGGTGATCTTTCGTGATGCGAGCATCGAGGCTCGCGATGCAACGGTTGTCGCCATCTCGTTGCGAGACTAACGTCCGCAGGCACATCGACCGGTCGCTCGACATCCGCCTGCAGGGAGAAGACCCCATGGCCACCAAAACCAACCCCGTCCTGTTCATCCATGGACTCTGGATACACGCCAGTTCGTGGCAGTCCTGGCAAGACTTGTTCGGCGACCAGGGTTACGACACCCTGGCGCCTGGCTGGCCTGGGGACAGTGCGGACGTCGCCGGTACCCGCGCCAACGCCGCGGCGCTCAACGGGATCGGCATCGACGAGATCGTCGACCACTACGTGCAAGTGATCAACAGCGGCAACTTCCAGGCCAAGCCGGTCGCTGTCGGTCATTCCTTCGGGGGCCTGATCGCTCAGCGACTGCTGGCAGCCAACCACGTAGCGGCCGCCGTGGCGATCGATCCGGCACCGATCAAGGGCGTCACAGCCCTACCGTTCAGTCAGTTGAAGGCTACGTTTCCGGTATTGAGCAACCCCGCCAACCGGAAACGCACTGTCTCCCTGACGGCCAAACAGTTCCACTACGGCTTCGGCAACACGTTGTCCGAAGAGGAGTCCAATCAGTTGCACGAGCAGTGGGCCATCCCCGGCCCGGGGCGGCCGTTATTCCAAGGCGCCGCAGCTTTATTCGCCCCTAATTCGCCGGCCAAGGTCGACACCCACGCCAAGCGCGGCCCGTTGCTGATCACTGCGGGTTCAGACGACCACACGGTACCGCTGAAGCCTACCCAGCAAGCATTCCACAAGTACGCAGACGGCCCGTCGGAGACCGATTTCCATGAATTCGACGGACGGGGCCACTCCTTGACCCTCGACCACGGCTGGAAAGACGTCGCCACCGTCGCATTGAATTGGCTTGGCTCGAAGGGGTTCTGACGCCATCTCACGCTGCACCCGCGTCAGCTCACTGCGTCGACCAGGCCCCAGGCCAGCGCGGTGTCGGTGTCCAACGCGCGACCGCTCAGCACCAAATAGGCTGTGCGCCAACGACCTATCCGCCGCGTCACACTAACCGTGCCGCCGGCGCCGGGTATCAGCCCCAGGCTCAGTTCGGGCAGCCCGAACACCGCGTCGGCGGCGGCTTCGATGCGACCGCAGAATGCGGCCATCTCCAATCCACTGCCGAGCACCTGGCCGTGCACTTCAGCACGGCATGCCGCACCGAGTCGGGCGGTTGCCGCGTCGAGCGCCAGCGCCGGGCTGTAGCGGGTGCGGGCCAGATGCGCGCTGGCCGGGTCGGCGAATGTGCCGAATTCGTCGAGGTCGCCGCCGCTGCAGAAAGACGGTCCGTTTCCGGTCAGCACCACCTGGTCGACCGACGAATCGAGTTGCGCCACAGCCAAAGCCTCGAGCAGTGCGGCGCGAGCGTCAGTGGAGAAGGCGTTGTGCCGCTGCGGGCGGTTGAACGCGACGTGCAAGGTGTCGCCGTCACGGCGGGCCTGAACCGGGTCGGCGATGTCAGGCATGGTCGCCGGACCGCGGCCGGCCAGCCAGCGGGCGAATTCAGGGCCGGCTTGCAGGGTGGAGTAGGCCAGTGACTCCGTCACCACCCCGGGCAACGCCGCGCCGGCCGGATCCACGGAGCGCAGCACGTCGTCACACGTCGCGGCCGCGATCGGCCACTGCTGAACCCGCGCGGTCAGCTCGGCAAGCGCGGTGTCGATCGATGCGACGGTGATCGCCCGGCGATCGTCGGCGTGGTCTTCGGTGAGGGTGAATGTTGCGTGCTGCAACCAGAATTCGGAGGCGTCCTGCAGTGACCCGACCGCTACGATCGGGTCGCCGAGCAGAGCAGGGTCGATCTCGGGGTCAGGCTCCGAGACATCGACAACGCGCAGGGTCACACCGAATACTTCTTGACCAGTTCGTGTTTGAACATCTTCCCGGTGTCGGTCCG
>CBAAAS010000492.1:0-3116 GCA_964658855.1 uncultured Mycobacterium sp. | reverse complement strand
ACCGGGTCTGTCACAAGGGGTTATCTGTGTATGAAGCAGTGGCACTGCTGCTGGGCCGCAGCACCAAGCCGGAATGAGCTTGTAACCAGCACTGCTGGGCCAGACGGTAGCGTCTCCAGGTTGTGAACGCCCGCCCGTCATCCAGCACGCCCACTCAGGGTCGTGTCCGGGTCGCCGTCGTCTTCGGCGGTCGCAGCAGCGAGCACGCTATTTCCTGCGTCTCAGCGGGCAGCATTTTGCGCAATCTCGACCCGGACAGGTTCGAGGTCGTCGCGGTCGGCATCACTCCCGAAGGCTCGTGGGTCCTCACCGACGGTGATCCCGCTGCGCTGGCCATCGCCGGGCGCCAGTTGCCGCGGGTGAGTTCGGAGTCGGGCAGCGAGCTCGCGCTGACGGCCGACCCGCGCCGTGCCGGTCAACTGATCTCGCTTTCGCCCGGCGGGGCCGAGGTGCTGGCCTCGGTCGACGTGGTCTTCCCGGTGCTGCACGGGCCCTACGGCGAAGACGGCACCATCCAGGGTCTGCTGGAGCTTGCCGGCGTGCCGTACGTCGGCGCCGGCGTGCTGGCCAGCGCGGCCGGCATGGACAAGGAATTCACCAAGAAACTGCTGGTGGCCGAAGGGCTTCCGATCGGCGACTACGCGGTGCTGCGGCCGTCGGAATCCACGCTGGACGCCGAAGAGCTTGACCGACTTGGGCTTCCGGCTTTCGTCAAGCCCGCCCGCGGCGGCTCGTCGATCGGAGTCAGCCGGGTAACCGACCGCCAGGAATTGCCCGAGGCAATCGCTCATGCCCGCAAGCACGACCCCAAGGTGATTATCGAATCCGCGATCGTCGGTCGCGAGTTGGAATGCGGGGTGCTCGAATTCCCTGACGGCACACTGCAAGCCAGCACCGTGGGCGAGATTCGGGTAGCCGGGGTCCGCGGACGCGAGGATTCGTTCTACGACTTCGCGACCAAATATCTCGATGACGCCGCCGAACTCGACGTGCCCGCCAAAATCGATGACGACGACAGCGCCGCCGTGCGCGAGTTGGCAATTCGGGCGTTCAAGGCGATCGATGGCCGGGGCTTGGCGCGGGTGGACTTTTTCCTCACCGAAGACGGGCCGTTGATCAACGAGGTCAACACGATGCCCGGATTCACCACGATCTCGATGTATCCCCGGATGTGGGCAGCCAGCGGCGTGGACTATGAGACCTTGCTGGCGACCATGGTGGACACCGCACTGTCGCGCGGGACGGGTCTGGTTTAGTCGCCCCGGCCGATCACCCTCTCGACGGGTTGATCGGGCGGGCTGGCATCAAGCGGTCGATCAGCTCGGACAGCTGCTGGATCGGCGTCGGTCCGGACCCCTGCGGCAATGTCAACGCCACATAGACCTCTCGATCGACCGCGTACCAGGTCGATCGTTGATCTTGGCTGACGTCGAACCACTGCACCCGGTCGACCACCTGGATCGGAGATCCGACAACGAAGTCGACCGGACGCTCGAGGCCACATCTCAGCACGACGGGATCTCCGGTGCCCGCGGGCTGCCAGGCGGCGGCGCCGACCGGAGCCGGCTGCACCACCTGAGCGCGGTTGTAGTCGCCCAGTCGCTGAGGCAGGGCGTCGGTCAACTTCCGGCAGGCCGGATCTTGCGCCTGCGGTGCAGGTACAGCGGCGATCACAGCCGGGTTCGTCGGGTGGCGGGTGGCCGCGATGGCCAGAATGACACCGATGGTGCCGATTGCCACCACCAAAGCGGCGATCAGCGCTACCCGCGGCGGGCCGTCGGTGTCGGCACCCTCGGAAACGCCCATGTCTCACCCTCTGCTCGA
This sequence comes from uncultured Mycobacterium sp., assembly GCA_964658855.1. Taxonomy (GTDB): domain Bacteria; phylum Actinomycetota; class Actinomycetes; order Mycobacteriales; family Mycobacteriaceae; genus Mycobacterium. Next base: position 1,292 of record CBAAAS010000492.1, on the reverse strand, counting down.
TCTCGGCGTTCTAGAACCTACCGTTGTTCGCAAACGGCGATCGGCGAGGAGGCGGCGTGGCTGGCGGTGAGTCCGATCGCACGCTCGGCGAGGTGGGCGAATTCGAGGTGATCGACCGGCTGACCCGGGGCCGGCCCGCTTCCGGCGATGTCATTGTCGGCCCGGGCGACGACGCAGCGGTGGTATCGGCCGGTGATGGCCGCGTGGTGGTGTCCACCGACATGCTCGTCGAAGGCCGCCACTTTCGACGGGACTGGTCGACGCCGCACGACATCGGTCGTAAAGCCGTGGCGCAGAACGCCGCCGATATCGAGGCGATGGGCGCACGGGTCACGTCGTTCGTCGTCGGCTTCGGTGCACCGGCGCAAACCCCGGCTGCGCAGGTCAACGCGCTGGCCGACGGTATGTGGGAGGAGGCCGGCCGGATCGGCGTGGGAATCGTCGGGGGAGACCTGGTCAGTAGCCCGCAGTGGGTGGTGTCGGTGACGGTGCTCGGCGATCTCGGTGGCCTGGCGCCAGTGCTGCGATCCGGCGCCCGACCGGGCTCGCAGCTGGCCGTCATCGGTCGATTGGGTTATTCGGCCGCAGGATATGCGTTGTGGGCCAAAGGTATCGATCGGTTTGACGAATTGCGGGAGCGACACCTGGTGCCGCAACCGCCCTACCGGCAGGGGCAGGTGGCCGCCGAGGCAGGAGCGCAGGCGATGATCGACATCTCGGACGGCCTGGTCGGCGATCTCCGTCACGTGGCCGATGCGTCCGGCGTCACTGTCGACCTGAGTACCGACGCGCTGAGTGCCGACCGCGACGCACTGCAAGGCGCGGCGCAGGCAGTCGGCGCCGATCCGTGGGACTGGGTGTTGGGCGGCGGCGAAGACCATGCCCTGGTCGCCGCGTTCCCCGGTCACCTTCCGCCGGGCTGGCGGGTGATCGGACGGGTGCTCGACGGGCCGCCGGCGGTGCTCGTCGATGGTGCGCCGTGGAGCGGGTACGCGGGTTGGCAATCATTTGACGCCGGACAGGATTAAGGAAGTGGTTCTGATGTCTTTTCGTGACGAAGCGGTATTGCGGTCTTGGTCGGAATCGCTTCAATGCCAAGATATTTCGGTGAAGGGGTTGGTATGACTGCCCGTCCACTGCGTGAGCTCATCGACCAGGGGTGGGCCACCGCATTGCAGCCGGTCGAGGAACAGGTCGCCATCATGGGCCAGTTCCTCCGAGACGAAGTTGCCGCCGGTCGTGGATACCTGCCTGCCGGAGAGAATGTGCTGCGCGCCTTCACTTTTCCCTTC
>CBAAAS010000491.1:0-3118 GCA_964658855.1 uncultured Mycobacterium sp. | reverse complement strand
GATCGAAAGGTTCTGCGCCTCTGCACGTTCGCGGTAGCGGCGGGCCACCTCGATCGGGTCGCCATGCCGCACACGACCCTGGGTGATGCTGGTGTCACCGGTCGGATCGTCTGCCGGCAGCGGGCCGTCGGGATCGTATTCGGACAAGTCGCGACCCCAGACCTGCTCGAGCATCGCGATCGCCGTCGGGCCGCTGACTTGTTGGCGCCGAATGTGGTGCGCCCTGTCGTCGGCTTCTGCTGCGGTTTCGCCTAGGACGAAGCTCGCCGCCGGAAAGACCTTGAGCTCATCGGGGTTTCGCCCGAAAGAGGCTGCGCGACTCTTCACATCGGCGTAGTAGCGCTGGCCGTCTTCCAGCGACCCGTGCAGAGTGAACAGCGCGTCAGCGTAGTGCGCACCGAAGTTTCGGCCTTCGTCGGAGTCGCCGGCCTGCAACAGAATCGGATGCCCCTGCGGCCCGCTGGGCAGGGTCGCCAGTCCCCGCACGTCGAAGTGCGCGCCACGATGCTCGACCACGCCCACCCGGTCGGGATCGGCATAGATTCCGGCCGCGACGTCGGCCCGCACTGCATCGGGTGCCCAGCTGTCCCAGAATTCGCGGGTCAACTCGAGGAACTCCTCGGCCCGCTGATACCGGTGGGCATGGTCGAGGAAGCCGCCGCGGCGGAAGTTCTCTCCGGTGAACGCATCCGACGAGGTGACAATGTTCCAGCCGGCCCGGCCGTCAGACAACTGGTCAAGGGTGGCGAATTGCCTTGCCACCTCGAAGGGTTCGTTGAACGTCGTGTTGATCGTCCCGGTCAGGCCGAGCCGGTCGGTGACCGCCGCCAGCGCCGCCAACACGGTGAACGTGTCCGGCCGGCCCACCACGTCGAGGTCGTAGATCTGCCCGCGATGCTCGCGCAGCCGTAGACCTTCGGCCAGGAAGAAGAAGTCGAACAGTCCACGCTCGGCGGTGCGGGCCATGTGAGCGAACGACTCGAAATCGATCTGACTTCCGGATTGGGGATCGGTCCACACCGTGGTGCTGTTGACCCCGGGAAAATGGGCAGCGAGATGGATAGGCTTGCGCTGCCGACCTTCTCGGACACTCACGCGCTGATTCCCCAGCGCTTGGCTAGTAGCTCGTGTGAACGCAGACGGGCCTGGTGGTCGTGGGTCACCGAGGTGACGACGAGTTCGTCGGCTCCGCTCAGGCGCTGCAGTGCCGACAGCCGGTCGGCGACCTCATCGGGATCGCCGACGAATTGCGTCTCGAGCCGGTCCTTCACCACAGGTAGCTGTTCTTCGGTCAGCGGTCGGTAGTCACCGGGACCCGGGTAGGGCACCGCGCCGACCCCGGTACGGATCGAGTACACCCACTGCCCGTAGCCGGCCGCCAGTTCCCGCGCGGTAGCGCTGTCTTCGGCGACGACGACGTCAGCCGACACCACCACGTAGGGTTCCTGCAACGTTGCCGACGGGACGAACGTGTCCCGGTAAGCCTCGATCGCCTCCAGCGCTGTCGCCGGGGTGATGTGGTAGCTCGCCACGAACGGCAGGCCGTTCGCGCCGGCCAGCCGACCGCTCTGCCCTCGAGTACTGCCAAAGATCCACGGCGCCAACCCGGATCGCTCCCCCGGCACTGCGTGCACATCGAATCCGCCGGCTTCGAAGGTGCCGTCGAGGAGCGCGAGGATGTCGCGCAGTTGGTCGGCGAAGTCGGGGGCGACGGCCTCCGGCTGCTGGAGTATCTCCATGGTCGCGAGCACGCGCTCGGTGTCGAGCAGCCCGCGCAGGTCGAACGGCAACGGGATCACCACGCCGTCGACTTCGCGCCACTGCCGCGGTGGACGATCCTTGGCCGACGGATGCTTCGGCTTGAATCCGGTCTCGCGACGTTGGCCGCGGCCCAGCCCGAGATCGATGCGGTCAGGGTAGAACGCGCCGAGTATGCCGAAGCTCTCGACCACCGCAGGAGCGGTGGTGTGGCCCAACTGGACTGCAGCCGATCCGACCCGAATCGTGTTGGTGGCAGCGGCAATCTGCCCGATCAGCACGGCCGGAGCCGAGCTGGCAACGCCGACGAAGTGATGCTCGGCGATCCAGAATCGACGGTATCCCCACCGTTCCGCGTGCTGAGCCAGATCGATGGTGTTGTGCAAAGCCGTCGTCGCGTCGCTGCCGGCACTGATCGGCGAGAGATCCAGTATGGACAGTGGGACGGTGTTCATGTGCGCCGCTCCTCCTCATCGCTCCGCTCTGCATCGTCGCCAGCGCTGCTCATGGGTTCACCTTCGCGTACCGGTTGGGGGCGTCGGGCAGGCCGAGTCGCTGACGCAATGTCTCGCCATCGGTATACCCACCGCGAAACACTCCTGCCCGCTGCAACAGCGGAACCACCTCGTCGACGATCACCGGGAGGTCGGTCGCGTTGACCGCCGGCCGCAGGCGTGCGCCGGAGATGCCCCGCTGCTGCCAGCCCAAAAGGAGATCCACCACGTCGGCGGCGCTGCCGTCGAATATCAAGGCGTCTGAGCCGAATTCGGTGTCGCCTCCGAACGTCACCACCACGTCGGCATAGATCTTCAGGTGCTGGCCGCCGGCCACCCTGACTTCATCGAGAATCGAATCCAGCGATGCATCGTCGGTAGGCGTGACGAACACCAGATCGGCACTGGCCGCGGCGAATTCATAGATCCGCGGCGCATGAGCCAGCGCCGCGACAACCGGCTGGCCCTGCGGCGAACGCGGGGTGATCGAGGGGCCCTTCACCGAAAAGTGCTTACCGTGAAAGTCGATGTAGTGCAGCTTCTTCCGGTCGACGTAGCGCGCGGTCTCGGCATCGCGGATGATCGCGTCGTCTTCCCAGCTGTCCCACAATCGGCGTACCACCTCGACGGCGTCGACGGCCTCGTCGAACAATTCGTCGGCGCCGGTGGAGGCATCGCGCCGCCCGAACAGCGCGGCCTCGTGGGCCGTCGAGCTCACTCGCGGCTGCCAACCCGCTCGTCCGTGCGACACGTGGTCCAACGTCGCGATGGCCTTGGAGATGTGGAACGGCTCGGTGTGGGTGACGGTGGCCACCGGGATCAGGCCGATGTGCTCGGTGACCGGAGCGATCCGTGCCGCGACGAGG
>CBAAAS010000490.1:0-3120 GCA_964658855.1 uncultured Mycobacterium sp. | reverse complement strand
CCCCCGACGAGATGTAGGAATCCGACGCGCGCACCATCTGCACGACCAGGCTGGCGTACAGCGCGTGGGTGGTGTCGATGTCTTCGGCGAACCCGTAGGCGTAGACGAACGTCGAATTCGACGCGATGTCGCAGCGCACGTCGTTGGCGGCCGCGATCACCACGAACAGCTGGACGTAGGTACGCAGCCCCTTGGAGCCGGCCGTGCCAATGGTGATCGTGCGCTGCACCGGCGTCTGCGCCGGCGTGCGCTTGTCGGCGTGTGACCGGGCGACGGCGAGATCGATGGATGTTGCGGTGGCCAGCCGTTGCGCGGCCGACATGAACGCCTCGGCCTCGTGCGCGTTGTCGGTGCCTTCGGCCTGACGCAGCAGGGCGGCGATCCGCGCCAGCATCTTGTCGTCACTCATCACACCAAACTAGGACAACAGTGCGACTTTCGGTCGCAGCCATTCACAGTCGCGCGTTGATCCAGGACACGACGTCGTCGAGCACTTGTTCTTGCTCCGGCTCGTTGAACACCTCGTGATACAGGCCCGGGTAGACCTTCAATTCGACGTCGGTACTGCCGACCGCTTCGACTAATTGGTGGCTGCCGATTTCCGGGATCAACCGGTCCTCTGATCCGTGCACAACCAGCAGCGGCGCGGCCAGCGAGGCGGCCCGCTGCGGCATCGTCGCACCGACCAGCATCAGCACGCGGGCGATGCCGCCAGGGACCTTGCCGTGATAGACCAGCGGGTCGTTGTTGTAGGCCTCCACCACAGCCGGGTCGCGGGAGACCGCGCCGGCGTCCAGTTGCTGCAGGGGCAAGCCCGGCGCGATGGCCCCGATTGTCTTGGCGAGCCAGGCCAGCAGCGGCGAGACGGCGGTCTGGGCCGCCACCGCCGGTCCGGACAGCACCATCAGGTCGTAGTTGTCGGGATGTTCGACGCCATAGGCGAACACAATCCCGCCGCCCATGCTGTGCCCGAGCACGATGCGCTTCAGGCCGGGATGTTCTTGCGTGGCGATGCCGACCAGGGTGTCGAAGTCGCCGGTGAACTCGGAGATGTCCTTGACCAGCACCCGCTTACCGCCCGACCGGCCGTGGCCGCGGTGATCCAGCGCGTAGGTAAGCAACCCGTCCCTGCCGAACCGCTCGGCGACATGGTCGTAGCGGCGGGCATGTTCGCCGAACCCATGCGAAAGGATCACCACCCCGCGCGGCTCGGTGTCGGGGGTCCACACGTCGTAGACAATGCGCACACCGCCGACGCCGTCGAAGGCATGTTCGGTACGCGTGGTTGTCATCAGGGGCAGCGTAGACCCAACGTCGGAGTCAGTACGTAAGCTCTGTCCGGTGAGTGTGCTGGCCCGCGAATTGGCCGATGACGGCCGGATGGATTTCTCTGCCACCGCCGAGCCTTACCGGCGCGAACTGCTCGCGCACTGCTACCGAATGACCGGGTCCTTGCATGACGCCGAAGACCTGGTGCAGGAGACGCTGCTGCGCGCCTGGAAGGCCTACGACCGCTTCGAGGGCAAGTCTTCGGTTCGCACCTGGTTGCACCGGATCGCTACCAACACCTGTCTGACCGCGCTGGAGAATCGTCGGCGGCGGCCGCTGCCGACCGGGCTGGGAGCGCCGAGTTCGGACCCGACCGCGGACTTGGTCGAGGGTGCCGAGGTGCCGTGGCTCGAGCCGTTGCCGGACGCGGCGGGCGACCCCGCTGATCCTTCAACGATCGTTGGTAATCGCGAGTCGGTCCGGTTGGCATTCGTGGCGGCCCTGCAACATCTGTCGCCCCGGCAGCGAGCCGTTCTGCTGATGCGTGACGTGCTGCAGTGGAAGGCGGCCGAGGTGGCCGACGCGATAGGTTCCACCACCGCCGCGGTCAACAGCCTGCTGCAGCGTGCGCGTTCGCAACTCGAAGCTGCCGGCCCAAGCGCCGACGACCGGCTGACACCGCCCGATTCACCGGACGCCAAGGATCAGCTGACGCGCTATATCGCCGCATTCGAGGCCTACGACATCGAGCGGCTGGTGGACATCTTCACCAGTGAGGCGATCTGGGAGATGCCGCCGTTCGTCGGCTGGTATCAGGGACCACAGGCCATCATCACGCTGGTACATCAGCAATGTCCGGCGGATACGCCAGGCGACATGCGGCTGATCCCGTTGACCGCGAACGGACAGCCCGCGGCGGCGATGTACATGCGCGACGGCGACGGTCATGTGCCGTTCCAGCTCCACGTGCTCGACGTCCGGGCCGACGGGGTGTCACGGGTGGTGGCATTCCTGGACACCGGGCTCTTCGCGAAATTCGGCCTGCCGGAACGGCTTTAGTTCGAGCCGCCGATGAGTTTCGCCGCGGTCGTCGGTCTATATCTCCGAGACGCCATCTACCGCACCCGAGGAGCCCATCGTGACCGCTGTCTACACCTTCGACGTCTTTTCCAGCCTTGACGGGTTCGGCGGGGTCAGTGGTGGCGACTGGGGCGGCTACTGGGGCAAACAAGGCCCCGAACTGCTCGACCGCCGCCTCGCCCTGTACGAAGAAGAACAGCGAATGATACTGGGCGCCAACACATATAAACTATTCGCGCAAATGCTCGCCGAGAGCACAGAGGAGTCGGACGTGCGCGACCCGTGGGTCACCCGGATGACGCACCTACCGGCAACGGTGATCTCGTCAACGCTGGACGGACCTCTCGACTGGCCCGATGCGACCGTCGCGAGCGGCGACGCCGTCGATGTCGTCGCCCGCCTCAAAGCAGAGTCCGAAGTGCCGTTGCGCTCGCACGGCAGCCTGTCGATGAACCGGGCGCTGATGGCCGCCGGCCTTGTCGACCGCGTCCACGTGACGCTTTTCCCCGTGATCACCGGTCAGACCGGAGACGACCCGATCTTCCGGGGCGCGGCAGACTTCGACCTCGAGCTGATCGAGAGCCGAACGCTTGACCGCGACATCCAAGAGCTCATCTACCGGCCCACCCTGCACGGCTAGAACAGCCGGCTGTCTGGCGAGCGCCCGGAGTAGCGTGACAGCGTGCCCGCCAGTGTCCAGATCCGGCGCGCCGCCGCCCGGGCGGTCACGACACCGTCGTGGCTGGACTCGCGGCATTCGTTCTCCTTCGG
>CBAAAS010000489.1:0-3121 GCA_964658855.1 uncultured Mycobacterium sp. | reverse complement strand
CTGGGCGCTCGAGCAGACCATCGGCGCGGCACCGCTCATCGCGCCGCTGGAGCTACTGTCCTGGGCCGCGGCCTGCACCGAACGACTGCGGCTGGGCGTGGCCGTGCTGGTGTCGTCATTGCACGAGCCGTTGCAACTGGCCTCGTCCATCACCGCCGTCGACCGGCTGAGCCACGGCAGGCTGGATGTCGGCGTGGCGCCCGGCGGCGGTCGCCGAAATTTCGCCGCCTTCGGGGTGGACGGTGACACTTTCATCAGCAGTTTCACCGAAGGGCTGCAGCTGATGAAGGCAGCCTGGTCCGACGAGCCGCGGATCACGTTCGACGGCCGTTTCCGCCAGGTCGACGATCTGCCGATCCAGCCCAAGCCCGTGCAGCGGCCGCATCCGCCGATCTGGTTCGGCGGTCAGGCACCCAAGGCGCTGGCCCGCGCGGTACGCCACGGCGACGCGTTCCTCGGGGCCGGGTCCTCGACGACCGCGAAGTTCGCCGAAGCGGTGCCGATCGTGCGACGCGAAATTGCCGAGCAGGGCAAGGATCCCGCGACGTTCCGGATCGGCAAGCGGGTCTACCTGATGATCGACGATGACCCGACCAAGGCGCGCGAACGTGCGCTCGACGGGCTGCACCGAATCTATGGCCCGCTGCCCGGTGTCAACGAGGTACCGGTGTCCGGGACGGTCGACGACGTCATCGCCGGACTGCGCGAGGTCATCGACGCGGGCGCCGAGACGATCCTGCTGAATCCGGTGGGCCGCGATGTCGCCGAGGACCGCGAGCAGATGGAACGCCTTGCCGCAGAAGTGATTCCGCAGCTAGGTTGAGTCACAGCAGCCGCATCATTCACCTGAGGTGAGGACACCCTGTTGTGCCCGCCGGCCATGGACCAAAGTGTCTGATGTGATCGAAGGCGGCGCCTCCCACCCCCCATCGCGGTATAACGAGTCAATGGTTCACAAAGTCGTGGCGCCACCGGCGGATCTGATCGGGGGCGACGCCGACGTGGGGTACGGCAAGGTCGCCGACGCATTCCGCGCGAATTTCGCCGCGCACCGCGATATCGGCGCTGCCGTGGCGGTATACCGCGACGGCGTCAAAGTGGTCGACCTGTGGGGCGGCTACCGCAACGGCATCACCAGAACGCCGTGGCAGCACGACACCATGGTCAACATGTTCTCCACGACGAAAGGGGTTGCCTCCCTTGCGGTCACGCTAGCCGCTTCACGCGGGTTGATCGACTACGACGCCAAGGTCGCCGACTACTGGCCGGAGTTCGCCCAAGCCGGCAAGGCCGCGGTGACCGTGCGGCAGTTGCTGTCCCATCAGGCCGGGCTGTCCGCGCTGGACGCACCGCTGCGACTGGCCGACCTCAGCGACCAGGACACCCTGTCGGCGGCACTGGCGGCACAAGCCCCCGCATGGCCGCCCGGCAGTCGGCACGGGTATCACGCGTTGACGCTGGGCTGGTACGAATCCGAATTGATCCGGCACACCGACCCGGCCGGCCGCACGCTGGGCCAGTTCTTCGCTGACGAGATCGCCGCCCCGCTCGGCCTGGACCTGTACATCGGCCTGCCGGCATCGGTGAACCGCGATCTCGTCGCACATCTGCACGGCTGGCCGCGGGCCAAAGCACTGTTGCATCTGAACGCGATGCCACCCCGACTGGCGCTGGCATTGCTGAATCCCCGCGGTCTGACCGGGCGAACGGTCAACTTACCCAACGACGTCGACGCGATGCGCGACTACAACCGCGAAGACATCCGCACCGTCGAGATCCCGGCCGCCAATGGCATCGGCACCGCCCGCTCGGTCGCCAAAGCCTACGGCTGCGCCGCCACCGGCGGACGCGAACTCGGTTTGACCACAGACACTCTCGCCGCTGTCACCATGTCAGCGGTGACCCCGACCGGCGGGATACGCGACAAGGTGCTGCACGTCGATTCGATGTTTTCGTTGGGCTACTGCAAACCGGTGCCACACTTCACGTTCGGATCGTCCGACAAAGCGTTCGGCACGCCGGGACTCGGTGGATCCTTCGGGTTCGCCGACCCCGATACCGGAGTCGGCTTCGCCTATGTGATGAACCGGTTGGGCTTTCACCTGTGGAGCGACCCGCGTGAGCTGACGCTACGGCAGGCCTTGTTCCGCGACGTGCTTGGCGCACGGCCGCAGAAGTAGCGAGCTCTTTAGAGCTCGGTCGCCGAACCGCCGGCCGCGGTGATCTTTTCCCGCGCGCTGCCGCTGAACTTGTGCGCGGTGATGTTGACCTTGGCGTCCAGCTTCCCGTCGCCGAGGACCTTGACGAGCTTGTTCTTGCGAACCGCGCCCTTGGCTACCAGCTCTTCCAGCCCGACCGAACCACCCTTGGGGAAAAGACGATTGAGGTCGCCCACGTTGACGACTTCGTACTCGGTCCGGAACCGGTTACGGAAACCCTTGAGCTTGGGCAGCCGCATGTGAATCGGCATCTGCCCACCCTCGAAGGTGGCCGGCACGTTCTTACGCGCCTTCGTACCCTTGGTTCCCCGACCGGCGGTCTTACCTTTGGAGCCCTCACCGCGGCCCACCCGGGTGCGCTTGGTCTTCGACCCGGGCGCGGGGTGCAGGTCGTGCAGTTTGATGGTCATTTGGTGCTACCTCCCTCGACCGACTCGACCTCGATGAGGTGATGAACGGCCTTGATCAGCCCGCGGGTCTGCGCGTTGTCGTCACGGATGACCGAGTGGCGAATCCGCCGAAGTCCCAGTGTGCGAAGGCTTTCCCGCTGCTTCCAGCGAGCGCCGATCACACCACGGACCTGCGTGATCTTCAGCTGCGTCGGTGGTGCTGCTGTTGCTTTTTCGGTGGCCATTTCTACCCGCTTCCGTCACGAGCGGCGCCTGCGGCCAGCGCCTCAGCTTCGCGGCGGGCGCGCAGCATGCCGGCCGGAGCGACATCCTCCAGCGGCAGTCCACGACGTGCCGCGACCTCTTCGGGCCGCTGCAGCATCTTGAGCGCCACGACCGTCGCATGCACGACGTTGATCGCGTTGTCGCTACCCAGCGATTTGGACAAAATGTCGCGTACGCCGGCACATTCCAGCACCGCACGCACCGCACCACCGGCGATCACACCGGTAC
>CBAAAS010000488.1:0-3147 GCA_964658855.1 uncultured Mycobacterium sp. | reverse complement strand
AGCGGTGCGCCCGCGGACTTGACCTGAACTGCTTTATGTGACGACATAGCCGTAGCCTACTGCGCGACAGGATATTTGGCCGAGGCATCACTGTGGTAGTCGACCTGCCAGTGTTTGATGCCGTTGAGCCAACCCGAGCGCAGACGTTCGGGTGTGCCGACCGACTCGAGGTTCGGCATGACGTCGGCGATCGCGTTGAACATCAGGTCGATCGTCATCCGGGCCAGATTCGCCCCGATGCAGTAGTGCGCCCCGGTGCCACCGAAGCCCACGTGCGGGTTGGGGTCGCGCAGGATATTGAACGCGAACGGGTCGTCGAACACCTCTTCGTCGAAATTGGCTGAGCGGTAGACCATTAGGACGCGCTGACCCTTCTTGATCTGCACGCCCGACAGCTCGTAATCCTCGAGCGCGGTCCGCTGAAACGATGTCACCGGGGTGGCCCATCGGACGATCTCGTCGGCGGCGGTGGCGGGGCGCTCTTTCTTGTAGAGCTCCCACTGATCGGGGAAGTCCGTGAACGCCATCATGCCCTGGGTGATCGAGTTGCGGGTCGTCTCGTTACCCGCGACCGCAAGCAGGATGACGAAAAAGCCGAACTCGTCGTCGGAGAGTTTGTGGCCGTCGACGTCGGCCTCGACCAGCTTCGTGACGATGTCGGGGCCGGGGTTCGCGGCCCGATCGGCCGCCATTTGCATGGCGTACATGATCAGTTGGATCGAGGCATCCATCGCGTCGTTGCCGGCGAACTCCGGGTCCTGATCGCCGACCATCTGGTTGGACCAATGGAACAACTTCATCCGGTCCTCCTGCGGCACACCCAGCAGTCCGGCGATGGCCTGCAACGGAAGCTCGCACGACACCTGTTCGACGAAGTCGCCGGATCCGTGCGCCGCCGCGTTGGCCACGATTTGGCGGGCCCGCTCACGCAGGTCTTCGCGAAGTTGCTCGACGGCCCGGGGCGTGAAGCCGCGGGACACGATCTTGCGCAGATGAGTGTGCTGCGGGGCATCCATGTTGAGCAGAACGAATTTGCCCCGTTCGACCTGCTCGCCGACCGTGCCGTCTTTATAGCGGGGCAGCGCGGTCTTCTCCAGGCTGGAGAAGACGTCGCTGCGACGCGAAATCTCTTTGACGTCCTTGTGTTTGGACACCACCCAGAACCCGCCGTCGTCGAATCCGCCCGCCCCCAACGGCTGCTCGTTCCACCAGATCGGCGCGGTCCGCCTCAGCTCGGCCAACTCTTCGACCGGTAGGCGTTCGGCGTGGATGTCAGGGTCGGTGAAATCGAATCCGGAAGGAAGATTCGGAGTCGGCATCGGTGGCACTCCTAGGGATGAATACGACTTGGGCATGACGCGTTCTGGCTCAGTAAAGCATCGCAACAGCCGAGATGGAACGGCTTCTCGGCGGATTGCCGATAGATGGATTGGAACGTGTTCTCGCGGTGGGCCGCGATGAGTTTCGGCTCGGTTGCCGGTCTGGATCTAATGCCGGGAAAGTAACCACGAAGGGATTGCGCCATGCGCGTCGTTGTCAGCGACTTCATCAGCCTCGACGGTGTTGTCCAGGCGCCCGGGGCGCCGGGGGAGGATACCGACGGCGGATTCGCCCACGGTGGTTGGTCGATGCCGTATTTCGACCCGGACACCATGGGTCCCGCGATCGACGACATCATGGCCGCCACCGAGGCGCTGCTGTTCGGCCGCCGAACCTGGCAGGCGATGGCCGCAGCCTGGCCCGACCGGGGTGGCGACCCGTTCGCCGATCGAATGAACACGATTCCGAAATATGTGGCGTCGCGAACGCTGCGCCAACCCGACCTCAGCTGGACCGGCTCGACGCTGCTGCCGGCCGACGACGCGATCGGCGCGGTACGCGCGCTGCGGGCCCGCGACGGCGAGGGGTTGCAGGTGATGGGTAGCCCGTCGCTGGCCGCGCAGTTAATCACGCACGGGCTGGTCGACGAATACCGGCTGATGATCGAGCCGATCCTGCTCGGCGGGGGTAAGCGACTGTTCCCCGACGATGGCGCGGCCCGCACACTTCGGCTGGTATCGGCGAAGACGACCGTTACCGGTGTCCTGATCTGCACTTACCGACCCACCGACCGCTGAGGGCGTTCACACGCTCCCGCGCGAAACGGCCTTGTGGCACCGGCGGTACTGACTATGCTTGCCTCCAGGTCACAGGCTCAAGGAATGGCTCAGTGACGCAACACCGAAGGTGGATCATGATTCGCGAACTGCTCGTCGCTGCTTCTCTTACCGGTGCCGCTGCCGGCCTGGCCCCTGTTGCCCTTGCCGATGCCGGGCATTGGGATGGCGACGTGCCCGGAATGAATTACGACGCATCGCTCGGTGCGCCGTGCGATAACTACGACCGGTTCATCTTCGGGCGTGGCCCCGGCGGTCAGGCCGAGGCATGCCACTTCATCATCAACCAATTTCCGGCAGCGCAGACGGGGTACTGGGTGATCACCTACCCGCTCTACGGAGTGCAGCAGGTGGGCGCCAAGTGCGACAACCCCAAGGGATCATCGGCCCAGTCGCCCGACGGGCAGGCAATGCTCTGCACCGAACACGGCTGGCAGATTGGTCAACTGACCGGAGGCGGGGCCCCGAACGGCCAGGGCGGCGGATTCCCGTCCGACACGAGCATCTTGCACTTCCCCTAAAACTCAGGAGATACCCATGGCCTTCAAGCCGAAAGACGCGATCGACGCCGCCCGTGACATCGTGACGAACGCGGTCGAGCGGTCCGCGGACATCGTCGAGAACGCCGGCCACATCATCAAGGGCGATATCGCCGGTGGCACAGGCGATATCGTCCATAATTCGCTGGACATCGCGACTTACGCGGTCGAGAGGACCAAAGAGGTCTTCACCGGCCCCGCCGACGACGAGTAACTAGACGGCAGCGGCTTCGTTGAGGTCGTCGAGCCGGCTCGTCGCCTCCAGGTATTCCTGCACCCAGCGTTCGATGACGGCGGCGGTTTTCTCGACCTTGGCGAACTGACCGACGACCTGACCGACCGGGTTGAACGCCACGTCGACCGATTCGTTGGGGAAACGGTTGGTCGCCCGCACCGCCATGCCGGAAACCATGTACTGCAACGGCATACCGAGCGGCTTCGGGTTGTCCGGC
>CBAAAS010000487.1:0-3148 GCA_964658855.1 uncultured Mycobacterium sp. | reverse complement strand
GCGCTGTCGGCCAAGATGCGCATCGACCAGATCGAGCAACTGGACTCCATCGAGTCCATCACCGACGGCGCCTCGTCGCGGCGGAACCAGCTGCTGGTCGACCTGGGTTCCGAGCTGAACCTGGGTGCGATCGACGGCGCCGCGGAGGCCGACCTGGCCGGGTTGCGGGCGCAGGTCACCAAGTTGGCCCGCACCTACAAGCCCTACGGGCCAGTGCTTTCCGACGCGATCAACGATCAGCTGCGCACCATCCTCGGCCCGTCCGGAAAGCGGCCCGCCGCGATCGCCGAGCGGGTGACCAAGACCTGGGAGTTGGGCGAAGGGTGGGTCAAGCACGTCACGATGGAGGTCGCGCTCGGTACTCGCGAGGGCACCAGCGTTCGTGGTGGTTCGCTGGGCAACCTGCACGAAGGTGCCTTGGCTGACGCCGCCGCGGTCGACGGCGTCATCGATGCCGCCGTCACATCCGTGGCCGCCCGCCGCGGCATCGCGGTGGCACTGCCGTCCAGCGGTGGCGGCGGTGGCGGCGCGACCATCGACGCGGCCGCGCTGGGCGAGTTCACCGAGCAGATCACCGGGCGCGACGGCGTGCTTGCCTCGGCGGCCCGCCTGGTGCTGGGTCAGCTCGGCCTCGACGAGCAGGTCAGCGTGCCGCCGGCGGCCACCGATGCCGACCTGATCGACCTGGTGACCACCGAGCTGGGCGCCGACTGGCCGCGGTTGGTGGCGCCGGCGTTCGACGGCAAGAAGGCCGTGGTGTTCGACGACCGCTGGGCCAGCGCGCGCGAAGACCTGGTCAAGCTGTGGCTGATCGAGGAAGACGAAGCCAACGCCGACTGGGCAAGGCTCTCAGAGCGTTTCGAGGGAGCCGGCCACGTGGTGGCGACGCAGGCGACCTGGTGGCAGGGCAGGGCACTGGCGGCCGGACGTCAGATCCACGCGTCCCTGTACGGCCGGATCGCGGCCGGCGCGGAGAACCCCGACACCGGTCCGTTCCACGCCGAAGTCGCCGTGGTGACCGGTGCGTCGAAGGGCTCGATCGCCGCGTCGGTAGTCGGCAAGCTGCTCGATGGTGGTGCAACTGTCATCGCCACGACGTCGAAGCTCGACGACGAGCGGCTGGCGTTCTACCGGAACCTCTACCGTGATCACGCCCGCTTCGGTGCGTCGTTGTGGGTGGTGGCGGCCAACATGGCGTCCTACTCCGACATCGATGCGCTCGCCGACTGGATCGGCAACGAGCAGTCCGAAAACCTTGGGCCGCAGTCGATTCACATCAAGAACGCCCAAACTCCGACGCTGCTTTTCCCGTTTGCGGCACCGCGGGTGGCCGGCGATCTGTCCGAGGCGGGTTCGCGCTCGGAGATGGAAATGAAAGTCCTGCTGTGGGCCGTGCAACGGCTGATCGGTGGCCTGTCCAAGATCGGTGCCGAGCGTGACATCGCCTCACGTCTGCACGTGGTGCTGCCGGGCTCGCCGAACCGCGGCATGTTCGGTGGTGACGGTGCCTACGGTGAAGCCAAGTCGGCGCTGGACGCCGTGGTGACCCGCTGGGGAGCTGAGTCGTCGTGGGCGCAGCGGGTCAGCCTGGCCCACGCGCTGATCGGGTGGACTCGCGGCACCGGCCTGATGGGGCATAACGACGCGATCGTCACCGCCGTCGAAGAGGCCGGTGTCACAACGTATTCCACCGATGAGATGGCTGACATGCTGCTGGGACTCTGTGACATCGAGTCCAGGGCGGCCGCCGCGGCCACACCGATCAAGGTGGATTTCACCGGCGGTCTAGGCGATGTCGACCTGGACATGGCCGAGCTGGCAGCCAAGGCCCGCGAGGAGATGACGTCGGAATCGGTTGTCGACGATGACGCCGACGGTGATGCAACGATCGCCGCGCTGCCGTCGCCGCCGCGCGGCTTCAACCCGGCACCGCCGCCGGTCTGGAACCACCTCGACCTCGACCCTTCGGAGTTGGTGGTCATCGTCGGTGGTGCCGAACTCGGCCCGTACGGCTCGTCGCGGACCCGCTTCGAGATGGAGGTCGACAACGAACTGTCGGCCGCCGGTGTACTCGAATTGGCTTGGACCACCGGGTTGATCAAGTGGGAAGAGGACCCGACGCCGGGCTGGTATGACGTTGCGTCCGGTGACCTGATCGACGAGGCCGAGTTGGTCGAGCGCTATCACGATGTTGTGGTCGAGCGGGTCGGCATCCGTGAGTTCGTCGATGACGGCGCGATCGACCCCGATCACGCATCGCCGTTGATGGTGAGCGTGTTCCTGGACAAGGACTTCACCTTCGTCGTCTCCTCGGAGGCCGAGGCCCGCCTGTTTGCTCAGTTCGACGCCGACCACACGGTGGTCCGGCCGGTGCCTGGCTCCAGCGACTGGCAGGTTACGCGTAAAGCGGGCACCGAGATTCGCGTGCCGCGCAAGACCAAGCTGTCGCGGACGGTCGGCGCGCAGATCCCGACCGGGTTCGACCCGACGGTGTTCGGCATCAGCCAAGACATGGCCAGCTCGGTAGATCGGGTCGCGCTGTGGAACATCGTGGCGACCGTCGATGCGTTCCTGTCGTCGGGCTTCACCCCGACCGAGTTGATGCGATGGGTGCACCCGGGTCTGGTGGCCAGCACCCAGGGGACCGGCATGGGCGGTATGACGTCGATGCAGACGATGTATCACGGCAACCTGCTCGGCAAGAACAAGCCGAACGACATCTTGCAAGAGGTTCTGCCCAACGTCGTTGCCGCACACGTGATCCAGTCTTATGTCGGCAGCTACGGCGCCATGATCCACCCGGTCGGCGCGTGCGCCACCGCCGCGGTCTCGGTCGAGGAGGGCATGGACAAGATCCGGCTCGGCAAGGCCGACCTGGTGGTCGCGGGCGGGTTCGACGACCTGACGTTGGAAGCCATCATCGGGTTCGGTGACATGGCCGCCACCGCCGACACCAGCATGATGCGCGGCAGGGGCATCAGCGACGCGAAGTTCTCCCGGCCCAACGACCGACGCCGGCTCGGCTTCCTGGAAGCCCAGGGTGGTGGCACCATCCTGCTGGCCCGCGGTGACCTCGCGGTCAAGATGGGTCTGCCGGTGCTGGCGGTGGTGGGTTACGCGCAGTCGTTCGCCGACGGCGTGCACACCT
>CBAAAS010000486.1:0-3167 GCA_964658855.1 uncultured Mycobacterium sp. | reverse complement strand
TTGGTGGCCGTCGACTACCAGCCTCGGCTGCGCCGACTGCTCGAGGACAACATCGGCCACTCGGCCACCGACGCGGTGCTGTCGGTGTCGATGGTGGTGGCACACGTCCTCGAACTCTCACCCACGTCGCTGGCCGTCGACCTCGCGATGGAAATCCTGAAGGCCGCCGAATTCCAGGCCGAGGCGCAGGCCTGGAGTCGCCACGAACCCGCACTGGCCCGCCACGCCGAACACCCCGAGGTGCATCCACCGTCGCGGCCGGTGCCACTCGCCGAGGGACCAGTCGAGCGGCATGCCCGGCGCGCCGCGCTGGTCCAGACGGCCGGGACCGCAGCCGTCGGAGCGTTCACCCGCAGCCTGGCGATGGCCTCGACTGCGACCCTGGTCACCGCTCCGAAAGCAACCCGCACCACCCGCGAGACGTTCGCCGCGGCGCTGGGGCAGGGGTTGGCGGAGCGGCACGCGGTGCTGCCGTTGCAGCCGGAGAAACTCCGGTGGCTGGACCGCGTCGACGCTCTGGTGATCGACCCGCGGGTGTTGTGCACCGACGTGTTGCGCGTGGTGCGAGTCCGCGGCGCCGACGAAGACGAGTTGTCGCCCGCGTGGAACCGCGCGCAGTTGCTGCTGGAGAAAAAGGGCCTCCGCGTGGGCTGGCACCCGATCGATGCCAAAGTCGAGGCGCTGATCGGCCCGACGCACGATCCGCTGGCCTCGGCGGTGCTGGCCGAAGCGCGGCGGGCCGGTCTGGAACTGGTCTCGATCGACGTCGAGGATCTCGGCGAGCTGCAGCCCGCGTTCGATGAGCTGCGGCCATTGCAGCGGGCATCCATGGACACCGCGCTCGCAGCGGCGCTGGCAGATCTGCAAGAGGCGGGTCATACTGTCGCGGTCCTGTCATCGACTGCCGCACAAGCCCTTTCGTCAGCCGATGTCGGTTTGGGCCTGATGCCCAACTCCGATTCCGAACCACCGCCTTGGACCGCTGATCTGATTCTGAGCGACCTCGACGGCGCCTGGCGACTGCTGCACGCTATCCCGGCCGCCAGATCGGCGAGCCAGCGCGGCATCGAAATATCCACCGGTGCAACGGCATTGGGCGCCCTGCTGATGGTTCCCGGTGTGCGCGGACGCGGGCCCGGCCCGGTGACTACGGGCGCGGCCGCGGGTCTGCTGTCGGGGTACCTGATGGCCCGCCGCGTGCTGCGCACGCCGGCTCCGCTGCCGGCGCCGATCAACGAGTGGCACGCGTTGTCGATCGAACAGGTCCGCAAGATGTTGCCGCCACCGGATGCCGAACAGGAAGTGGAGCAACGGCACGGCCTGGCCACCCGGGCGCTGGACACGGCCCAACGCGGGGCAGAACTGACCGACCGGCCGCGTCAGGCGGTCTGGAACTTTCTGAAGGCCGTGCGCGCCGAGTTGTCCGACCCGCTGACCCCGGTGCTGGCGCTCGGTTCGGCAGCCAGCGCGATACTCGGTTCGCCCGTCGACGCGGTGCTCGTCGGATCGGTGCTCACCGGGAACTCCATGCTGGCCGCCAGCCAGCGGCTGCGCGCCGAGAGCCGACTCAACGAGCTTCTGGCTCAACAGATTCCGCTGGCAAGGAAGGTCACGACAGGCGCCGACGGGGCGCCGGTCTATACCGAGATGAAGGCCGCGCAATTGCGCCCCGGCGATCTGATCGAGGTGCGCACCCACGAGGTGGTCCCCGCCGACGCGCGACTGATCGAGGAGGAAGACCTCGAGGTCGACGAATCCTCGCTGACCGGCGAATCGCTGCCGGTGGAGAAGCAGATCGACTCCACGCCGGGCGCTGTACTCGCCGAGCGCCGTTGCATGCTCTACGGCGGAACCACCATCGTCGCGGGCACCGCGTTGGCGCTGGTGACCGCCGTCGGCGCTGACACCCAGGAACGCCGCGCCGCCGAACTGGTTTCCAGCGAGCAGCCCCAGATCGGTCTCGAGCACCAGCTCAGCCAGCTCACCAATCGGGCCTTCCCGGTCAGCGCAGCCGGTGGACTTCTGGTCAGTGGGCTGGGTCTGTTGCGCGGCAGGGGTTTACGCGAAGCCGTAGCCAGTGGCATCGCGATCACCGTGGCCGCGGTGCCGGAGGGCATGCCGCTGGTGGCGACCCTCGCGCAGGCAGCGTCAGCCCGGCGACTGACCAACTACGGTGCGCTGGTGCGCGTTCCGCGGTCGGTGGAAGCGCTGGGCCGCATCGATGTCGTGTGTTTCGACAAGACGGGCACGTTGTCCGAGAACCGGCTGCGGGTGTCGCAGGTGCATCCGGCCGAGGGTTACTCGCGCGACGACGTACTGCGCTTCGCCGCCAGTGCCGCACCAGACGCCAACGGTGGGCCGCAGGTGCACGCGACCGACCGCGCGATCATCGAGGCCGCCCGACCGGTAGCTGACGGCATCGAAGTCTCAGCGCACCTGCCGTTCCGCTCGGGCAGGTCGTTCTCGGCGTCGGTGTCCGGCGATGAGTTGACCGTCAAGGGCGCGCCCGAGGTCGTATTGGCCGCGAGCAAAGGCATCGGGCCCGACATCGAGGCGACCGTGCGTGGGCTGGCCAACGAAGGGCTGCGGGTGATCGCCGTCGCGCGTCGCCGGCTGACCCCAAAACAGGCTCAACTGGTCACCGAAGACGAGGATGCCATCGCGGACCTGGCCGGCGGTGGACTGTCGCTGGCCGGCTTCCTCGGGCTGTCCGACACACCGCGAGCCGAAGCGCCCGCCCTGTTGGCGGCTCTCACCGAACGGGACATCGGCATCCGGTTGATCACCGGCGACCACCCGATCACCGCCGCGGCCATTGCCCGGGAACTCGGCATGTCGGTGACCGCGGACCAGGTCATCAGCGGCGCCGAGTGGGATGCCATGTCGCGCAAGGATCAGGAACGGGCTGCCACCGAACGGGTGATCTTCGCCCGGATGTCGCCGGAGAACAAGGTGCAGGTGGTGCAGACGCTGGAACGCGCCGGGAAGGTCTGCGCGATGGTCGGCGACGGCGCCAACGACGCCGCCGCGATCCGCGCGGCCACCGTTGGCATCGGAGTCGTCGCCCGCGGCAGCGAGTCGTCGAGTGTCGCGGCCGACGTGGTGCTTCTCGACGCCCGCATCGAGTCGTTGCTGAACGCGATCGACGAAGGCCGTGAGCTGTGGCG
>CBAAAS010000485.1:0-3175 GCA_964658855.1 uncultured Mycobacterium sp. | reverse complement strand
CGGCCGTTTGCGGATCGGCCTGCTCGACCACCATCCGCAGGGCGGGGCGGTGGCACCCGAATGCGCGGCCGCGGCCCGCTCCGTCGCAACGCTGCTCGAGTCCTTCGGCCACACCGTCGAGCAGACGTGGCCACAAGCGTTGGAGGACACATCGTTGCGAGTGCACTTCGCGACGCTGTGGAGCACCAACATGGGTGTCGGGTTGCGACGGTTCGAAGAGCAGATCGGAAGGGCGCTGACCGCCGACGAATTCGAGCCGCTGAACCGGATTCAGGCCGAGGTCGCGGCGCATTTCACCGCCGTCGACTATGCGCTGGCGTTCTCCGCCGCCACCCACTTTCGCCGGTCCCTGCAGGCGTGGTGGGCCGATGGCTGGGACTTGTTACTCACACCGACGGTTGCCGAACTCCCTTTGCCGCTCGGCACAATCGGGAACGACCCCGACAATCCGCTCGCCGCCATCGAGCGCTCGTTCCAGTTCATCCCGTTTACCCCGCCGTTCAATCTGAGCGGTCAGCCCGCGATCAACGTCCCGGTCGAGTGGACCGACGCCGGTCTGCCGGTCGGGGTGCAGCTCGTAGCGGGTTACGGGCGCGAAGATGTTTTGCTGCAGGTAGCCAGCCAACTCGAATTGGCCAAGCCCTGGGTGCACCGCAAGCCACAGGTCTAGACGTGGCCGAGCTTGTCGACGATATCTTTTGTCGGCGCGGCAACAGACTGTCGATATGCGGTTCCTGCCCACAGGTTGGTGCCGTGCGGGTCTTCCAGCTCGACGGCCGCTCGACGGATCGGGGACGTCATCTGGTTGACCTCGGGATAGCCAAGCGGCGCAATATGATCCAGCATCCGGGTGAAGTCATTCGCCAGACCGCGGGCATACCGGCCCGAAAATGCCCGGGTGACAACGGTGTTGTCGAATTGCGGATGCCCCAGAGCCGACCGGTGCGCCTCGTTGGTTCCGGCCTCGTCGGCCAGTAGCAGCGCGGTCCCGATCTGGGCGGCGGCCGCTCCCCTGCGCAACACCGCGGCGACGTCTTCCGTGGTCCCCAACCCGCCGGCGGCGATCAGTGGGACGTCGTGGGCGTGGCCGATGCGATCGAGCAGATCGGTCAGCGGCATCGTTCCCGGCTCCATGTCGGGCGCGAACGTGCCGCGATGCCCGCCCGCTTTCGGACCCTGAACTACCAGACCGTCCGCCCCCGCGGCGACGGCCACCCCGGCCTCGTAGGCCGACGTGACGGTGACGTACAGCAGCATTCCCAGTGCACCGAACCAGCGCAGCACATCCGGCGACGGCGCACCGAACGTGAACGACACCAACTCGGGCCGAAGGTCGGCGACCACCTCGAGCTTCTGTCGCCAGCCGTCGTCGTCGCCGAATTCCGGATAGCCGACTTCGACATCGTAGTGTTCGGCCAACTCGTCGAGCGCCTCAGCGTAGTGGTCCAGCGCGAGGACGTCGGCCACGCTGGGCTGGGGCACGAACAGATTGACGCCGATCGGGCCGGTGGTCTTTGCGCGTGCGGCCACGATGTCGTTGGCCAGGCGATCGGCGCTGATATAGCCGCCGGCCAGAAAGCCGAGTCCGCCCGCGTTGGACACCGCGGCGGCCAGCGCCGGCGTACCGGGACCGCCTGCCATCGGCGCACCCACGATAGGCACATCGAGATCCCAGAAGCCCAGTACCATCGCGTTACCTCGTCATTGTCCGAAGTTGGTGCGGCAGAGATTTTTTCGACTGATGCGGCCCGAGAACGGCTGAGCCGTAGGGCTGGGTGAGAAGTTGGCGCGCAATCCCGTTGACCTCGTCCAGAGTGACCTCATCGAGCTCCTGCAGCGTCCGGTCGATGCTTCTGTGTTCAGCGTAGTTGAGCTCGCCACGACCGATGCGGTGCATCCGTGAACTGGAATCCTCCAGGCCGAGCACCAGCCCACCGCGCAGCGAACCTTTGGCGATCCGGCACTCCGTTTCGGTGATGCCGTCGCGCCCCACTTCCTCGAGCACATCGGCGGTCACCCGGATCACTTCGGCGAACCGCTCGGGCAGGCATGCGGAGTACACCGACAAGGCTCCGGCGTCGGAGAAGGTGTCCAGCGACGAGTACACCGAGTACGCCAGCCCGCGAGATTCCCGAACCTGTTGGAACAAGCGGGAACTCAGTCCGCCGCCCAGCGCGGTGTTGAGCACCGTCAATGCCCAGCGATGCTTCCAATGCCGGCCCGGGGTCCGAACTCCGAGAAAAACATGGGTCTGCTCGGCATCGCGGTTGACGACGGTCAATTGCGGGCGACCGGTGACCCGGCCGGCGCCCTTACGCGGCGCAACCGCATGACGCCCCCGGACCAACCGGGGCCCGAAGTGCTCACGCACGAGCTTCACCACGTCTTCGTGGTTGACGTTGCCTGCCACCGCGACGACCATCCGCTCGGGCGTGTAGCGCCGCTGATGAAACGAATGCAGCTGGGCGCGCGTCATCGACGACACCGACTGCACACTGCCGATCACGGGGCGACCCACTGGGTGATCACCGAACAGCGCCGTCAAGAACTGGTCGGCCAGTGCGTCTTCGGGATCGTCGTCGCGCATCGCGATCTCTTCGAGGACGACGTCGCGTTCCAGCTCGACATCGCTTGCGGCGCAACGTCCGTTGAGCACCACGTCACTGACCAGGTCGATAGCCAGCGCAAGGTCGCTGTCGAGCACGTGCGCGTAGTAGCAGGTGTGCTCCTTGGAGGTGAACGCGTTCAGCTCGCCGCCGACCGCATCCATCGCCTGCGCGATGTCGACAGCGGTGCGCGTCGGGGTCGACTTGAACAGCAGGTGTTCCAAAAAGTGCGCGGCGCCGGCCACGGTGGCACCCTCGTCGCGCGATCCGACACCTACCCACACGCCTACCGAGGCAGAGCGAACCCCGGGAAGGTATTCGGTGACAACCCGCAAACCGCCGGGAAGTGTGGTGCGCCGGAACGCCGCGGACGGCTCAGAACTGTGCCGGCCGCGGCGTAGCGGCTGCGTCGACGGACTAACTGCTGGCCGTCGCGGCATCGGCTTCCGACGGCTGCACAGTCTCCGGGCTTGGGGCGGCCTCGCCGTTGCCGGAATCTCCGGCATCTTCGTCGACAAGCACCAGGGAGATCTTGCCCCGCTTGTCGATGTCGGCGATCTCGACGCGAA
>CBAAAS010000484.1:0-3175 GCA_964658855.1 uncultured Mycobacterium sp. | reverse complement strand
TCAGTACCTCGAGGAACACGGAGTGGAGCGCAAGGACTTCAACTCCTTCGGCTCGCGGCGCGGTAACCACGAGGTGATGATCCGCGGCACGTTCGCCAACATCCGCTTGCGCAACGAGTTGCTCGACGACGTCTCGGGCGGCTACACCCGCGACTTCACCCAGGATGACGCCCCGCAGGCATTCATCTATGACGCGGCGCAAAACTATGCGGCACAAGACATTCCGCTAGTGGTGCTCGGAGGTAAAGAGTACGGTTCGGGCTCGTCGCGAGACTGGGCGGCCAAGGGTACGTCACTGCTCGGAGTCCGTGCGGTGATCACCGAGTCGTTCGAGCGCATCCACCGATCGAACCTGATCGGCATGGGCGTGATCCCGCTGCAGTTCCCGGAGGGCAAGTCGGCCGGCGACCTGGGTCTGGACGGCACCGAGGTCTTCGACATCACCGGCATCGAGGAGCTCAACAACGGCAAGGTGCCGAAGACGGTTCACGTCAAGGCCACCAAAGATGGTGGAAAGGCGATCGAATTCGACGCGGTGGTGCGCATCGACACCCCGGGCGAAGCCGACTATTACCGAAACGGCGGCATCTTGCAGTACGTGTTGCGCAACATGCTGAAGGCTAGTTAGTCGGCGGGGGCGCAGCACAGTTGCCCAAGGTCAGCCAGGATCACCTGGAGGCCCGGCGCCGTCAGATTCTTGACGGCGCCCGCCGCTGCTTCGCCGAGTTCGGCTACGACGGAGCGACGGTGCGGCGCCTCGAGCAGGCGATCGGCATGTCGCGGGGTGCGATCTTCCATCACTTCCGCGACAAGGACACGTTGTTCTTCGAGTTGGCGCACGAGGATGCCGAGCGAATGGCCGATGTCGCGTCCCGTGCAGGTTTGGTCCAGGTGATGCGCGACATGCTGGCGGCGCCCGAGCAGTTCGATTGGCTTGCCACACGATTGGAGATCGCGCGAAAGCTGCGCCACGAGCCAGAGTTCAACAAGGAGTGGACCGACCGGTCGGCGGAGTTGGCGGCGGCGACGATCGAGCGGCTCCGCCGGCAGAAGCTGGCCGGCCGGGTCCGCGACGACATCCCCAGTGACGTGTTGCAGTGCTATCTGGATCTGGTTCTCGACGGGCTGGTGGCCAAGGTGGCCTCCGGTGAAGACACTCAGTTGCTGACCGCTGTCCTCGATCTTGTCGAGGGGTCGGTTCGGCAGAGTTAGCTCGTCGCGGAACTATGCACTCTGGTGCGATGATTGGGCCCGCCGCGACTGCGCATGGTGGTGCCGGACTCCTGCAGCATGCTGTGAATCGACCCGTATGACCTCCCGGTCGACCCGACCAGCGTACGAATGCTGGCTCCCCCCTCGTAGGCATTGCGCAATTCGCGCAGCACCTGGTCGCGCGGTTTTTTCGATTTCCTCACTAGCCCCTCCCCGGTTGAACTTCCATCCCCAAAGCACAAAGAGTAGGAAGGGAGGTCGGCTGGCGGGGCGAAATTGACCAAATCGTCTGCCGCACCGCAAAGATTGCCGCGCAGTGGTCAGGCGAGCTCGATGAGATCCCGGTATTCGTCGGACCAGTGGTCCTCGGTGCCGTCGGGCAGCAGCACGACTCGTTGCGGGTCGAGCGCCTCTGCGGCACCCGGATCGTGGGTGACCAGCACGACCGCGCCGGCGTAGCTGCGCAGCGCATCCAGAACCTGTTCGCGTGACGCGGGATCGAGGTTGTTGGTCGGCTCGTCGAGTAGCAACACGTTGGCCGTGGAAGCCACCAGGCCGGCGAGCGCCAGCCGGGTCTTCTCACCGCCGGACAGCGTGCCGGCCGGTTGGTCGAGTTGGCTGCCACTGAACATGAACGCTCCCAGCAGACCGCGTAACTCTTGCTCGCCGGAGCCGGGAGCGGCGTGGCGGATGTTCTCCCATACGGTCGCGGCGTCGTCGAGCGTGTCGTGCTCCTGCGCGAAATAGCCGATTTTCAAACCATGCCCGGGCTCTATCGCCCCGGCATCAGGCTGCTCGACGCCGGCCAGCAGCCGCAACAACGTTGTCTTCCCCGCGCCGTTGAGCCCGAGTATCACCACCCGCGAACCACGGTCGATGGCCAGATCCACCCCGGTGAAAATCTCCAGCGAGCCGTAGTTCTTCGTCAGCCCGGAGGCGGTCAGTGGTGTGCGCCCGCACGACGACGGCGTGGGGAATTTGATCCTCGCCACCTTGTCGGCCACCCGCTCTTCATCGAGGGCAGCCATCATCCGATCGGCGCGGCGCAACATGTTCTGTGCCGCAACGGCTTTGGTTGCTTTGGCGCCCATCTTGGCGGCCTGGGTGCGCAGCGCCGTGGCTTTGCGTTCCGCGTTGGAGCGTTCGCGCCGCCGGCGCTGCTCGTCGGTGGCGCGGGCATCGAGATACTTCTGCCAGCCCATGTTGTAGACGTCGGCCTCGCCGCGGACCGCGTCGAGAAACCAGACCCGATTGACGACGTCGGCCAGCAGGTCGACGTTGTGGCTGATGACCACCAGGCCGCCGGTGTGGTTGCGCAGGAAATCCCGCAACCAGCCGACCGAGTCGGCGTCGAGGTGGTTGGTCGGCTCGTCGAGCAGCAGCGTCGTGGCAGAACCCGAACCGGTATCGGATGCGGCGAACAGGATCCGGGCCAACTCCACCCGGCGGCGCTGGCCGCCGGACAGGGTGCGCAACTGCTGGGTCAGGACGCGGTCGGGTAGTCCAAGGCTGGCGCAAATCCGGCCCGCTTCGCTCTCGGCACCGTAGCCGCCGAGCGCAGCGAAGCGCTCTTCCAGCTCGCCGTATCGCCTGATCGCACGATCCCGCGCAGCGTCGTCGGCGACCTCGGCCATCAGCGCCTGCTGCTTCTCCAGATCGGTGAGCAGGCTGTCCAAACCGCGTGCCGAGAGCACCCGGTCACGGGCGAGCACCTCGAGGTCGCCCTCTTTGGGATCCTGCGGGAGATAACCGATCTCGCTGGTGCGGGTGACGGCTCCTGCGTACGGCTCTCCCTCTCCCGCCAGGATGCGCAGCGTCGTGGTTTTGCCGGCGCCGTTGCGCCCGACGAGCCCGATCCGGTCCCCGGGTTGTATCCGCAGGGCCGGCCCGTCGGCATAGAGGAGCGTGCGCGCACCTGCGCGGACCTCGAGGTCCGTAGCCGTGATCACGGTCACTCTCCTTG
>CBAAAS010000483.1:0-3202 GCA_964658855.1 uncultured Mycobacterium sp. | reverse complement strand
CGAAGCCGTCGAGCACGTTGTAGGACGGCGTGATACCGGCCTCGGTGGCGGCCTCGGCCGCACCGATCGAGCGATTCCCGGAGCGACACAGGAACACGACGGGCCGATCGTCGCGGGCCGGGACATGCTCGAGCAGGTCGCCGACGAAGTTGTCGTTGCGCTTGCCGTCAGCGGCGTTCCACTCGATGTAGACGACCTCGCGGCCCAGGCTGGCCAGGTCCGGAACACCGACAAACCGCCATTCGGCGTCGGTGCGAACGTCGACCAGCACCGCCTCGGGGTTCTCGCTGAGTAGCTTCCACGCCTGCTCGGGGGTGATATCTCCTGCGTAGCTCACCCGCGTGAGTCTCGCATATCCCGCTGGGAGACCGTTGGCGGGGAAGCCGGTTGAGCTACCAGAGCCTTCGCAGCGCGGCCGACGCATTCCGGGCGCGGCCGCGGGCGGTGGTCACGTCGGCGGCGGTCACGATGGTCGCCCCCAGCGGGCGCCGCGCCTCAGACTCATCGCGAGTGAATACCCGCACGTCACTTTCGGTGATGCGCAGCGCATCGCCCAGCGCGCCGGCGGCCCGGGGGCCTTGGGAACTCGGCACCGCGGTACCGGCGTAGATCACCTCGGCCGCGCCCGGCGAAATCATGATGGTGTCGGTCGGCAGTCCCAGGATGGCCCGCGCTTGCAGCTCGAATTCCGATAACCGTTGCGTGCGCACAGTGACCAGCCCGCTCTCGAACGGCCGGGCGGTGACATCGCTGAAGTACACCTCGTCGCCGCGGACCATCAGCTCGACGCCGAACAGGCCGCGCCCGCCGAGCGCCTTGACGACGCGGGCAGCGATCGACTTGGCGGCGTCCAGCGCCGCGGGGCTCAGGTCCTGCGGCTGCCAGGATTCCTGCACGTCCCCGATGGACTCGCCGTGTCCGATCGGCGCGCAGAAGTCCAGCGTCGGCCCGGACGGGCCCTCACTGCGCACCGTCAGCAGCGTGACGTGGAAGTCGATCTCGACCAGGGCTTCGGCCAGCACGCGGCCGTGGGCCAGCCGGCCGCCGGCGGACACCGCCCGTTGCCAGGCCGACTCGAGGTCACCCGGCAGCAGGACAACCGACTGCCCCTCCCCGCCGGCGGCAGTCACCGGCTGCACCCGCATCGGGTAGCCGGCGTGGTCGGCGATGGCCCGCAGCTCGTCGAGTGATCCAGCGAACCAGAACGGCGCGGTCGGTAGACCGAGCTCGTCGGCGGCCAGCCGGCGCATGCCTTCCCGATCGGCGGTGAGACGCGCGCAGCGCGCGGTCGGGACGAACTCCGTTGCCAGGCCGTCGGCCTCGGAGGAGGTAGCGGTCAACGCGTCAGAGGCCACCGCATCGGATGCGGTCACCACGAAAAGCGGTCGCAGCCGCCTGATCGCGGCGCCCAGCTCGTCGGCATCGGTCAAGTCGACCACCAGCGCCTGGTCGGCCACGCCGTGCGCCGGTGCGTCGGCATACCGCTCGACGGCGGTCACGTGGGCGCCCAGCCGCTGCAGGGCGACCGCCAGTTCGCGGCTGAACTCGCCGGACCCCAGCAGCATGACCGTCGGCCGGTCGGCGTCGCTGGGCTGCCGTATCGCCTCCGTCTGCGGCGTGCCGTCAGTCACCGATTCCACCTGCTCCCATGATCACGGTGCTCAAGGATAGGTGGGTTGACTGAGCGTGGGTCAGGGCTGGCCCGGCAGCAACCGGATCATCAGGCCGTTGGCCTCGGCCAGCAGGGTGTCGCCGTCGAGCAGTTCGCCGCGGACAAACGCCTTGCGACCCTCCGTCGCGGCGACATGACCGCGGACCACCAGCGGGGTGTCGGTCGGGGTGATCTTGCGGTAGTCGACGTGCAGGAAAGCGGTTCGGCTGATCGGCCGGGCGGCGGCGTGCACCACCATCCCGAAGACGTGGTCGAACAGCAGCGGCAGCACACCGCCGTGCACCGCGCCGTTGCCGCCGACGTGAAACCGGGAGAAGTGGCCACGCATCTCCACGCCGTCCGGGTCGTACCTGCTCATCGTCCAGGGCGGCAGCAGCAGGCTGCCCATCCCGGGCAGTTGCGGCGATCGGCCCGCCGGGGCCTGACCTTCGGGAGCCTGATACTCAGCGAGTTGCGCCGCGAGTGCTTCGGCGTGTCCCGCCGCATCGTCCCAGAGGTCGTCGCTGGGATCGGCGGACACCGCCAGGTCCTGCAACCGCCGCATCGCCGCGACGAACCGGCCGAAGCCCGGCCCCGGGCTGGCGGCGCCGTATTCCGGGAAGCCGCCGTGGTGGTCGTAGTCGGGGTCGAGTTGTTCGGGTCGCTGTTCGGAATCGGTCACGGGCGAGCCGCCAGAACGTCGCGACGCACGATGGTCTGGTCGCGACCCGGGCCCACACCGATGCACGAAATATGTGCGCCGCCAAGCTCTTCCAGCCGCAGCACGTAGTCGCGCGCCTTCGCGGGTAGATCGTCGAACTCGCGAGCCTCCGAGATGTCTTCCCACCAGCCGGGCAGCTCTTCGTAGATGGGCTCGGCGCGGTGCAGATCGCTCTGGGTCATCGGCATCTCCGAGGTCTCCTTGCCGTCGACCCGGTAGCCGACGCACACCGGAACCGTTTCCAGGCTGGACAGCACGTCGAGCTTGGTGAGGAAGTAGTCGGTGATGCCGTTGACCCGGGTGGCGTAGCGGGCGATCACGGCGTCGAACCAGCCGCAGCGGCGGCGCCGGCCGGTGGTCACACCGAACTCACCGCCGGTCTTGGACAGGTATTCGCCGCTCTCGTCGAACAACTCGGTCGGGAACGGGCCCGAGCCGACGCGGGTGGTGTAGGCCTTCAGGATTCCCAGCACGGTGGTGATCCGGGTCGGGCCGATACCGGAGCCCACGGCCGCGCCGCCGGCGGTCGGATTCGACGACGTCACATAGGGATACGTGCCGTGATCGACGTCGAGCAACGTGCCCTGCGAGCCTTCCAGCAGGACCGTCTCGCCGGCATCCAGCGCGTTGTTGAGCAGCAACCGGGTGTCGGCGATGCGGTGCTTGAAGCTTTCCGCCTGTTCCAGCAGGGCCTCGACGAGGTGCCCCGCCTCCAGCGCTTTGCGGTTGTAGATCTTGACCAGCACCTGGTTCTTGAATTCCAGTGCGGCCTCGATCTTGTGGGTGAGCACTTCCTCGTCGAGCACGTCGGCGACGCGGATCCCGATGCG
>CBAAAS010000482.1:0-3227 GCA_964658855.1 uncultured Mycobacterium sp. | reverse complement strand
GCCGTTGGCCTGCGCATTCCGCAACGAGTACGGTGTTAGCGCGGACGAGTTGGCTGGGCGACCGCGGCTCGGGCCCTTGTGGCGCCGAGTCGAGGAAAGTCCGGACTTCACAGAGCAGGGTGATTGCTAACGGCAATCCGAGGCGACTCGCGGGAAAGTGCCACAGAAAACAAACCGCCACCTTCGCGGTGGTAAGGGTGAAACGGTGCGGTAAGAGCGCACCAGCATTCCGGGTGACCGGAGTGGCTAGGCAAACCCCACCCGAAGCAAGGTCAAGAAGGCCGCACTACGGTGCGGTCGCGCAGGTGCCTGAGGGCTGCTCGCCCGAGCCTGCGGGTAGACCGCTCGAGGTACCCGGCAACGGTGTGCCCAGATGGATGGTCGCCGCCGCGTTACCTGGTAACGCGGAACAGAATCCGGCTTACAGGCCAACTCGCCCGCCCTGGCAGCGCGACAGTTTGCGGACCGCTTTCCGTCCGCAGTAATAGTTCGCGGCTTCCTCGGCGTGGCCGAGCCGATCAAGGTCCCCACCTGCTAGCTGTTCGGCGTTGACCGAATTATCTCCAGTCGTCCGCGCGCCGAGCTTCCCCGCGTTACTCTTTGCCGATGATCACGGGCGATACGGCGCCTGACTTCACTCTGTACGACCACACCGGTCGGCCTAGGACGCTGTCCGCGCTCCTTTCCGACGGGCCGGTCGTGCTGTTCTTTTTCCCGATCGCGTCCTCGCCGATCTGCACAGCCCAGGCTTGTCATTTTCGGGATTTGAGCGACGAATTCGCCAGGATGCACGCCCAGCGGGTGGGCATCAGCACCAACACCGTCGACAAGCAGGCCCACTTCGCCCGACAGCGCTCGTTTGACTATCCGCTGCTGTCCGACGAGGACGACGTGGTGTCCGAGCTGTTCGGGGTGCGCCGGGGCAGGCTCGCCAAGCTGCGTGGATCGGTCGGGGCGCGTGAGGCCGCCCGGCGTGGTCGGCACACTCGGCGCCGTGGGCTGCTGGCCCGGATCTGGCCGGTCAGACGGACCACGTTCGTCATCGACACCGACCGCACCATTCTCAAGGTCGTCTCCAGCGAGGTGCGGGCATCGGTGCATGCCGACCAGGCGTTGTGGTTCCTGAAGAATCGCGAGGTGCCGCTGACTTCGCCACCTGAGCGCAACGACGAACCCGTCGGCGACTGGTTCACGGCACCGGAGACGGTGGACGAGCCGAACTTGGTCCGGCCGTACGCGCTACCGAAAGCTCGTACTGACTCTGGTGCCGGACTGGCACTCGATGCTCCGGTCGAAGCGCTCGATACCACAGCCATGCCGCGGCGCTGGCGGAAAAATGACGTGCGGGGCCAGATCCTGACGTCGTGCGCGCAGAATCCGTCGGTCGCAGAGATCGCTTCTCGGCTGTCGTTGCCGATTGGTGCGACGCGGTTTCTGGTCGACGACCTGGTGACACAGGGGTACTTGCGGGTCCGCGCTCCGCTCGGTGACTCGATGACGATCGACGAACGACGTGAGCTGATAAGCCGGACACTGCGCGGCCTACGAGCCCTGTCGGCTCAGCCCGATAACTTGCGCACCGCTTTGTAGAGCTTGCTCAGCTTCGGCTCGAGATGTCGACGGCTCACGACCGCTGAGTCGGCTTCGCGCTGAGATAGCAGCCCGTAGGTGAAGGTGTCCTCGCCGGCGGCATGCGCCGCGTCGGCCTGCTGGCTCAGATGTTCGCGGCTGACCACGCTGTCTTGGTGATCGCCGAGCAACGACTGCAGCCTCTTGGCCCGCTTGGAGACCTTTTTAGCGCCGGTGGCTTCCGCGGTGTAGCGAAGACGCTTGGCGCGCTTGCGAATTCGATGGAGAGCCTCGTCGCGATCGGCTGTGCCGTCAGCGTGCCACGCGGCTTTCGCCGCCTTGCGCACCTTCTTGCCGGCCGCGGCGACGGTCGCGGGCGCAGGCTCTCGGTCGGCGGGCGGAGCTTTGGCGGCCACCGCGTCCAGCACGTCGAGCAGACGAAAGTAGCGCGGTAACCGCATGGCGGCCAACGCATGTCGGAGCCCGGTGCGGTAGCGCTGCTCGGCACCGTCCACCAATCTCTCCCGGATGGGGCCACGGACCAGATCCGGCGGCAAGTCGTCGAGAGCGCTGCGGTAGCGGTCGGCCAGCACTTCGGCATCGCGGGCGAACCCGAGCACGTTGCCCAGTTCGCGCAGCTCGTCGATCACCGCCGCGTCTTTGGCGAGCCCGAAGGAATCTGGCGACGCCTGCAGCAGGCTGCGGATCTTGCGGGCAGTCACCCGCATCTGATGGATCGCGTCGTCGGCCTCGGCGCGGACCGCGCGGTCCCACACCAGCAGATCGCCGGTCAGTTCGGCCAGCGCCCGGTGCAGCGGGTCAGTCGGTAAATCCGTCGGCGACGTGTCGAGCACGCGCGCCAGCTTGGAGCCATGGCCCGCCGGTTTCGCACCGGCGTCCAGCAGCCGGCCGCACACCCGGTCCAGCAATTTGGTGTTCGCGCTGTCGCCGACGAGTTCTAATTCCCATTCCCGCCAACGCTGCTCGGCCGCGCTGCCATCGGAATCCCGGCCCGCGGCGACCTGGTCGTCACAGAACTCGGCGATGACGGCGTCGTCGGCGTCATGCAGCAGCTGCACCTGCCGGGTCGTGCTGATCCGCGCCACCGGGCGGACCGGGCGATCGCGCACGATCGCCAACACCACGTCCAGCAGCTCGGCGGGAACCTGATGCGAGGCATCGCTGCCCAG
This sequence comes from uncultured Mycobacterium sp., assembly GCA_964658855.1. Taxonomy (GTDB): domain Bacteria; phylum Actinomycetota; class Actinomycetes; order Mycobacteriales; family Mycobacteriaceae; genus Mycobacterium. Next base: position 468 of record CBAAAS010000482.1, on the reverse strand, counting down.
TGGTACCCGCACCTCGGTGCGGGCGTCGGAGCCGGCCGGCAACTTCAGATGCCAGCCCGCATCGAGGCCGCCGGTGCGGCGGCGCAGAGTGATTCGGTTGGATGCCAGATCGCCCTCGTCCGTGTCGAAGTACACGGCGTCCAGCAACTGCGTCTCGGCGAGTTCTATCCGGACGATTCCTTCGAGTCCATCGAACGACGGTGGCGGCGTGGATGCGTCGACGTCGAACTTCCGCTCGACTTCGAGATAGCGCGACGGGCCGTTGGCGGACATTGCCCTAGCGTGCCATGCCGTGGAACCGGCTAAACCCGACGCTCAGAAGCTGTGCTCGTCGTCGGGGAAAGTTCCCGATGCGACCTCGTCCGCGTACTGCGTTGCCGCGCGGTGCAATTCGCCGCCGACCTCGCCGAATCGCTTGACGAACTTGGCGGTCTTGCCGCTGGTGAGACCGGCCATGTCCTGCCAGAC
>CBAAAS010000481.1:0-3230 GCA_964658855.1 uncultured Mycobacterium sp. | reverse complement strand
GTCCTTGGACCCGCCACCCTGGCTCGAGTTGACCACCCGCGACCCTTCGACCAGCGCCACCCGGGTGAGCCCGCCCGGCAACACGAACACGTCGTCGCCGTCGTTGACCGCGAACGGCCGCAGGTCGACGTAGCGGGGCGTGAGCACGTCGCCGACCTGCGTCGGAACGGTCGACAGCTGCATCATCGGCTGGGCGATCCAGCCCCGTGGGTCGTCGCGGATGCTCTTGCTGATCGCGTTCAGCTCTTTGGTGGACGCTTCCGGGCCGAAGACGATGCCGTAGCCACCCGAGCCCTCGACGGGCTTGATCACCAGCTCATCGACCCGGTCGAGCACCTCTTCGCGCTCGTCGTCCAGCCAGCAGCGGAACGTATCCACGTTGGCCAGCAGCGGCTTCTCCCCCAGGTAGTACTCGATGATGGTCGGCATATAGGTGTAGACGAGTTTGTCGTCGCCCACCCCGTTGCCGATCGCGCTGGAGATCACCACGTTGCCCGCGCGGGCCGCGTTGAGCAGGCCCGCGACGCCGAGCACCGAATCGGGCCGGAAGTGCATCGGGTCCAGGTAGATGTCGTCGATTCGCCGGTAGATGACGTCGACCTGCACCTCGCCCTCGGTGGTGCGCATGTAGACCTGGTTGTCGCGGCAGAACAGGTCGCGGCCTTCGACGAGCTCGACGCCCATCTGACGCGCCAGCAGCGAGTGCTCGAAATACGCCGAGTTGTAGACGCCTGGGGTCAACACGACCACGGTCGGATCGGCCTCGTTGGTGGCCGCGGACTTCCGCAGTGCCCGCAGCAGGTGCGATGCATAGTCGTCGACGGCCCGCACCCGATGGCTGGCGAACAGATTCGGGAAGACCCGCGCCATCGTGCGCCGGTTCTCCATCACATACGACACCCCCGACGGCGATCGCAGGTTGTCCTCGAGCACCCGCCAGGTGCCCTTTTCGTCCTTGATCATGTCGATGCCCGCGACGTGGATGCGCACGCCGTTGGGCGGGACGATCCCGACAGCCTGGCGGTGGAAGTGCTCGCAGGAAGTGATCAGCCGGCGCGGGATCACGCCGTCGCGCAGGATCTCCTGGTCGCCATAGATGTCGTCGAGGTACGCCTCCAGGGCTTTGACGCGCTGGGTGATTCCGCGCTCCAGCCGCGTCCACTCGGCGGCCGAGATGACGCGCGGGACCTGGTCCAGCGGAAACGGCCGTTCCTGGCCGGACAGCGAAAACGTGATGCCCTGGTCGACGAACGCCCGGGCTAGCGCCTCGGCGCGGTCGTCGAGGTCGGAAGCATCCGACGGCGCCAATTCTTTGTAGATTCCCTTGTACGGTCCGCGGACGTTGCCCTGCGCGTCGAACATCTCGTCGAACGCTTCCAGGTAACACCCGGTGGCCGTGTTATAGCCATCGAAGATGGGTTCGTAGGGCGACGGCGACTGCGGCTTGCCGCGCTGTTGGCGTTTGGTTTCTCCAGGCAAAGTTCGAAGGGCCACTGTGCCATGCTGCATCAGATCTTCTTGCTCTGCAGGTCCGGGGTCTTCGCTTTGGTCGAAGGCATCGGGGACTGATACCCTGGCAAGTCGTCGCTTAAGCGTTGAATCGCTAGAGCAAACCGTGACACCACAAGCCATTCAGATTTACGAAGGAATTACGCGTGGCCAACATCAAGTCGCAGCAAAAGCGCAACCGCACCAACGAGAGCGCCCGACTGCGCAACAAGTCGGTGAAGTCATCGCTTCGCACGGCTGTCCGCCACTTCCGTGAAGCCGCCGACGCCGGCGAACAGGGCAAGGCCGCCGAACTGCTGGTGTCCACCAGCCGCGCGCTGGACAAGGCCGCAAGCAAGGGCGTCATCCACAAGAACCAGGCCGCGAACAAGAAGTCCGCGCTCGCCCACGCGCTGCACAAGCTCAGCAGCTAGTCAGCGACGAGCTCCGCGACCTTTCGCACCGCCGCTTCCAAGGCATAGTTCGGGTCCGCCGCGGCCCCTTTTACGTCGGCGTTCAATTTCGCCACCAGCCGCATCGCGGTAGCCACCGCGTCGCGTGACCACCGCCGCGCCTGCTTCTGCGCCTTCTGCACCCGCCAGGGCGGCATCCCCAACTCTGAAGCCAGCCGGTACGGGTCACCTGACAGCGACCCGACTCTCCCGATGCTGTGCACGGCCTCGGCCAGCGCGTCGGCCAACACCACATGCGGCTCGCCGCGCAGCATGGCCCAGCGCAGCGACTCGATCGCGCCCTCGACGTCACCGACGACGGCCTTGTCGGCGATGTCGAACCCTTTCACCTCAGCCTTGCCGTGGTGATAACGCCGCACCGCGGCGACGTCGACCTGCCCACCGGTATCGGCCACCAATTGCGAACAAGCCGAAGCTAATTCGCGCACATCAGAGCCGACCGCATCGAGCAGCACAGTGAGCGTGTCGTCGTCGACTTTGACCTTCAGCGCGCGAAATTCCTTTCGTACGAAGTCGAACCGCTCGCCGGCTTTGGTGATCCGCGCGCAGGGATGCACCTGCGCGCCCAGCGCTTGCAGCTGATTGGCCAACGCCTTGGCGCGCCCGCCGCCGGAGTGCACGACGACCAGTTCCGTACCGGGCGGCACGTCGGCGGCGGCTTTGGCGATCAACTCGGCGGCTTCTTTGCCGGCCTCACCGGCAGATTCCAGGACGACGACGCGCTCGTCGGCGAATAGCGATGGGCTCAGTAGTTCGGCCAGTTCGTAGACGCCGACATCCCCGGCCCGTACCCAGTCGACCGGAACGTCGTCATTGCCGGCGCGCTGGCGTGCCGACCGCAGCACGTCCGCGACGGCGCGCTCGACCAGCAGTGCTTCATCTCCCAGTACGAGATGCACTGCCGCTTCCTGCTGGCTCACCGGTTGATCGTGTCATGTTCGGCCGACAGGTCCACCGGCCCCCGCCAGCAGGCCCGACAGCGACCAGGACAGCAGCGCGCACGCTGCCACCGCCATGCCAGCGCGGAACCATCGCCACCGCCACAGCAGCACCGCCAGCAATCCCCCCGAGCCGACGACCACTACGCCGGAAAACCCCGAAGGCACCGGCACGCTAGCGCCGGGCACGCTCGCCGCCCAATGCGCGATCCGCAGCAGCCACCACAGTTCCGGGCCGGTAAATCGGATCAGTAGCTGCGCCCCGGCTGGCCAGAGCAGACATAAAGCTGCCGCCGCGCTGCCCAGCACGGTGATCGGAGCGATCAATGCC
>CBAAAS010000480.1:0-3238 GCA_964658855.1 uncultured Mycobacterium sp. | reverse complement strand
CTCGCCGGCGAAGGTGGCGACGGCGTGCTTGGGCAGCCGGGTCAGGTTGCGCGGTGCGGGCACCGGCTTCGCGCGCATATTGCGGGCGTGCTCGATCATCCGCGGGGTCAGACAGCCCAGCAGCGACACGAACAGCAGCGTGTAGATCGCGGTGAACCAAAAACTGCCGAACACGTTGAACGCCTGCAGTTTGTCCAGCAACGGCCCGAGCTTCGGGTGGACGGCGAGGTACTCGTCGACCTTGCGGGCGTTGAGGCTGCGCTGCGGCAGCAGCGCACCGGGCATCGCGCCCAGCGCCAGCAGGAACAACAGCACCAGCGCGGTGCCCATCGACGTCAGCGCCCGCCAGGTGTTGCGGGCATAGGCGAGTAGCCGGCTCAAATCGGCAACCTCACATCGGAAACCAGCCCGTCACGAAGCCAGGACACGAAGTCGCCCCACACGCCGGTGACCAGGGCGACGCCCACCGCGATCAGCAGCACGCCGCCGAAGATCTGCAGCGCGCGCGTGTGGCGGCGCAGCCAGCCGAGACCCGCGACGGCCGATGCCGATCCAAAAGCCAACAGCACGAACGGGATTCCCAGGCCCAGGCAGTAGGCGATCACCAAGACGATCCCGCGGGCCACGCTGGCGCCGTCGGTCGCGGACGCGACCGTGACGACGCCCGCCAGCGTCGGGCCCAGGCACGGCGTCCAACCCAGCGCGAACACCGCGCCCAGCAGTGGCGCGCCGGCCAGCGTCGACAACTGCCGCGGCGCGAACCGCAATTGGCGTTGCAGCGCGGGGACATACCCCACGAACACCAGCCCCATCACGATGGTGATCGCACCACCGACCCGTTGCAGCACAACCTGATTGGCGATCAGCGACGTGGTCATGCCCAGCACGGCGACCGTGCCGAGCAGGAACACCACGGTGAACCCGGCGACGAACAACGCCGCCGACCCGGCCACCCGCCACCGCGCATTGGGTGCCGCATTGTCAGCTTCGTCGACGCCGACCACGGCGGCCAGGTACGACAGGTAGCCCGGCACCAGCGGCACCACGCACGGCGACGCGAACGACACCAACCCGGCAAGCACCGAGACCGCCAGAGCGAGCAGAAGCGGTCCGGCGGTGGCAGTTTCGGTGAATCCGCTCACTGCGACCCCGGTTCGGCGGCGATCCGCGCGACCACCGGCTGCAGATCGTCGGCGAGCACTTCGCGCAGGAACACCGCGGCCACCCGGTGGCTGCGGTCCAGCACCAGGGTCGACGGGATGACCGACGTCGGGTACTTGCCACCGAACGCGATCATGGTGCGCATAGCCGGGTCGTAGATCGACGGGAAGGTCACCTTGCGGTCCTTGACGAAGTCCCGGGCGGCCTCGGGGTTGTTGTCCCGGACGTCGATGCCCAGCATGGCTACCCCACTGCCGCGGGTGGCGTCGTACACCTGTTGCAGCGCCGACGCCTCGGAACGGCACGGCCCGCACCACTGGCCCCACACGTTGATGACCACGACCTTGCCGGCGAAGTCGTCGACCGACACGGTGCGCGCCGGGTCCATCAGTTCGGGGCCGGCGATCGTGCCGGGCCGGCCGCGGTGGTCGGGCGGGTTGTAGAAGATATCGGTTTTGCCTCCGGGAGAGACGAATTCGAACGTGCCGCCTTGCGCGACGGCGTCGTCACCGGTGGAACAGCCGACCAGGAGGCCGGCCGCTGCGACGGCGACGAACGCCAGCTTGGTCAACTGAGTGCCGGCTCGCTGTACAGCACGTCGACCAGCCGATCGCCGTCGAACACGAGTGAGGTCACCGAACCCACCGCGCATTCGCGGCGGCGTGGGTCGTGCCAGAGCCGTTTGCCGGTCAACGACAACCGACCCGTCCACACCGGAAGCTGGTGGCTGACGCACACGGCTTCGTGTCCGGTTGCCCGCGCGCGGGCCTTGTCGATCGCGGTCGTCATGCGGGCCGCGATCTGCTTGTACGGCTCGCCCCACGACGGGGTGAACGGGTTGCGGAGCTGCCACCAGAACCGCGGATCGCGCCAGGCTCCGTCGCCGGGACTCACCCGTCTGCCTTCGAAGAAGTTGGCCGACTCGATCAGGTCTGGGTCGGTGTCGACGGTGAGGTTGTGACGGGCGGCGATCGGCGCGGCGGTCTCCTGCGCGCGCTGCAACGGGGAGGCGATGACGGCGACGATGTCGCGGTCGGCCAGCGCATCCGCCGCCGCTTGCGCCTGTCGATTTCCCTTGTCGGACAACCGGAATCCAGGTAGCCGCCCGTAGAGCACGCCGTCAGGGTTGTACACCTCGCCGTGGCGGATCAGGTGAACCCGGGTCTGTTCGGCCATCAGGGTGTGGTCTCCTTGGCTGCGGCCGCGGCGGTCGCGGCGGCGGGCAGGGCGTCAACGATTCGGGCGAATGCGGCATCGTCGAGCGCCGCCGAGACGAACCAGGATTCGAAGGCGCTGCAGGGCGGATACACCCCGGCGTCGAGCAGCGCATGGAAGAACGGGGCGAATCGCCACGTCTCGCTGGCGCGCGCCGACGCAAAGTCGGTCACCGGAGCTTCGCCGAAAAACACGCTGAGCATGTTGCCGGCCCGCGGAATCTGGTGTGGCACACCGGCCTCGGTCAAGGCGAGCGACAGCAGGCCGGCCAGTCGGTCGGCGTTGGCGTCGAGTGTGGCGTACACCGTGTCGTCGGCGGCCCGCAGCGTGGCCAGGCCGGCGGCGACGGCCACCGGATTACCGGACAGCGTGCCGGCCTGGTAAACCGGCCCGAGTGGGGCGAGCCGCTGCATCACCTCGGCACGCCCACCGAACGCAGCGGCGGGCAGGCCGCCGCTCATCACCTTGCCGAAGGTGAACAGGTCGGCGTCGACGGGATCGACTCCGTACCAACCACTTCGGCTGACCCGGAATCCGGTCATCACCTCGTCGATGATCAGCAGGGCGCCGTGCCCGGCGGTGATCTCCTTCAGCCCGGCGTTGTAGCCCGCCGCGGGCGGGACGACGCCCATATTGCCGGGGCTGGCCTCGGTGATCACCGCAGCAATCTGGTCGCCGAACTTCTCGAAGGTGTCACGCACCGCTTCGATGTCGTTGTAGGGCAACACGATTGTGTCGGCAGCGGTCGCGCCGGTGACCCCGGGCGAGGACGGCAGTCCCAGCGTCGCGACGCCGGAGCCGGCGTCGGCCAGCAGCGCGTCGACGTGGCCGTGGTAGCAGCCGGAGAACTTGACGATCTTGG
>CBAAAS010000479.1:0-3244 GCA_964658855.1 uncultured Mycobacterium sp. | reverse complement strand
CCTGCGGCAGCGAGACCGACTCGTCGTCGAGCCAGTGCTCGTAGGCGCTCAGCGCGACGCCGAGCATCATCCAGGCGACGGTCTGCGGGTGCAGGTCGGTGGTCTTGACACCGGTTCGATGCGCGACAAAGCCCGCGATCACCTCACGCCATCCGGCGTACATCGTCATCGAATACGCCTGCAGCTCAGCCGTTTGCAGGATCACCCGCATCCGTTGCCGGTGCCGGACGGTCTCCGATTCGTCGAAGGTGTTGAACGACAGCAGTGCGGTCCGCAGCGCTTCGCCGAGCGGCATGTCCGGATCGACGTCGCCCAGGAGCTCGCTCAGGTGTTGCAGGTGAGCGTCGAAATCTCCCCAGGGAATGGCGTTCTTCGACGCGTAGTAGCGAAACACGCTCCGGCGCGCGATGCCTGCCGCCGCGGCGACGTCGTCGACGCTCACCTCCGAGAACCCCCGGTCGGCGAACAGCCCGATCGCGACGTCGGAGATGTGTTGCGGGGTGGTGGACCGGCGGCGGCCGACCCGTGGCTGCTGCTGCGCCATCGTCCCCGCCCTTCCGTTCCGGCACTCGATGCCATATTCTGTCCGTGATTCTGACCACATCGACGCGACTTGTCGAGCCCCGCCCGAACGAAAGGCAACGTCATGGAGCCGAACCAAAAGCTGGATAGCGACGCCGGAGCCGCCTCGCCGGCGACATCGAAGCCGGAGCTCGTCACCGAGACGCTGGTCGAAGAGGTGTCCATCGACGGGATGTGCGGGGTCTACTGACCGTGAGTGCCCCCGCGCAGGGGCTCGACGGCCGACCTCGCGAGTTCGATCCCGACCGCGCCTGGCGCTTGCACCCGCAGGTCGCCGTGCGGCCCGAAAGTTTCGGTGCGCTGTTGTACCACTTCGGAACTCGCAAGCTGTCGTTCCTGAAGAACCGCACCATTCTCGCGGTGGTGCAATCGTTGGCCGACCACTCCGATGTCCGGTCCGCGCTCCGCGCGGCCGGCGTCGAAGATTCACAGCAAGGTCCGTACTTGCATGCGCTCGGAGTGCTCGCCGGCTCCCACATGCTGATCCCAAGCGATGAGGAGGAGCGACGCCCATGACGTCGACCGTGCCACGGCTGATAGAGCAGTTCGAACATGGGTTGGACGCGCCCATCTGCCTGACCTGGGAGCTGACCTACGCGTGCAACCTGGCGTGTGTGCACTGCCTGTCGTCGTCGGGCAAACGCGATCCGCGTGAGCTGTCCACCCAGGGCTGCAAAGACATCATCGATGAGCTTGAACGCATGCAGGTGTTCTACGTCAACATCGGTGGCGGGGAACCGACTGTGCGGCCCGACTTTTGGGAGCTGGTCGACTACGCGACCGCTCACCACGTCGGCGTGAAGTTCTCCACCAACGGTGTGCGGATCACTCCCGAGGTAGCGGCCCGGCTGGCTGCCAGCGACTATGTCGACGTTCAGATCTCGCTGGACGGTGCGACCGCCGAGGTCAACGACGCCGTCCGCGGCGCCGGATCTTTTGCGATGGCCATTCGTGCCCTGGAGAACCTGGCCGCCGCCGGGTTCGCCGATGCCAAGATCTCGGTGGTGGTCACCCGCCACAACGTCGATCAGCTCGACGAATTCGCTGCACTGGCAAGCCGATACGGCGCCACCCTGCGCATCACCCGGCTGCGGCCCTCGGGACGGGGTGCCGACGTCTGGGACGAGCTTCATCCGACCGCCGACCAGCAGGTCCAGCTGTACCAGTGGCTGGTCGCCAAGGGCGAGCGGGTGCTCACCGGGGACTCGTTCTTCCACCTGTCCGGCCTGGGCGAACCGGGTGCACTGTCCGGGTTGAACATGTGCGGTGCCGGGCGGGTGGTGTGCCTGATCGACCCGATCGGCGACGTCTACGCCTGCCCGTTCGCCATCCACGACCGTTTCTTGGCCGGAAACGTGTTGTCCGACGGTGGGTTTGACAAGGTCTGGAAGGACGCCCCGCTGTTCAGAGAGCTGCGCGAGCCGCAGTCCGCGGGGGCCTGCGGCAGCTGCGGACACTACGACAGCTGTCGGGGCGGCTGCATGGCAGCCAAGTTCTTCACCGGCCTGCCGCTCGACGGCCCCGACCCGGAATGCGTCCAGGGTTATGGCGTGCCGGCGCTGGCCCAGGACCGCGACAAGCCGCGTCCGGCCGGCGACCACTCGCACGGCCGGCGCAAGAGCGGGCCCGTGTCGCTGACGCTGTCGATGCCACCGCAGAAACTCTGTAACGAGAGCCCGGTCTAGCCGTGGCCCGTGACGTCTGGTTCGAGACCGTTGCCATTGCGCAGCAACGCGCCAAGAAGCGGCTTCCCAAGTCGTCCTATTCCGCGTTGGTGTCCGCCAGTGAAAAAGGGCTGACGGTCGCGGACAACGTCGAGGCGTTCGGTGAGCTGGGTTTCGCGCCGCATGTGGTCGGCGCGCTCGAGAAGCGTGACCTGTCGACAACCGTTATGGGACAAGATATTTCCCTGCCGGTGATCATCTCGCCAACGGGCGTGCAGGCGGTCGACCCGGATGGCGAGGTGGCCGTGGCGCGCGCCTCCGCCGCACGTGGCACGGCAATGGGATTGTCGTCGTTCGCCAGCAAGCCGATCGAGGACGTGATCGCCGGCAACCCGAAGCTGTTCTTCCAGGTCTACTGGTCGGGCGGTCGTGACGTCATCGCGCAGCGCGTCGAGCGGGCCCGGCAGGCCGGTGCGGTCGGGCTGATCGTGACCACCGACTGGTCGTTCTCCCACGGCCGCGACTGGGGCAGCCCGAAGATTCCCGAGCAGATGAACCTGCGCACCATGCTGCGGATGTCGCCGGAGGTGATCGCTCGTCCCGGCTGGCTGTGGAGATTCGGCAAGACGCTGCGTCCGCCGGACCTGCGAGTGCCCAATCTGGCCGGTCGCGGCGAGTCCGGGCCCCCGTTCTTCGCTGCCTACGGGGAGTGGATGTCGACCCCACCGCCGACCTGGGCCGACATCGCCTGGCTGCGCGAACTGTGGGGCGGCCCGTTCATGCTCAAGGGCGTGATGCGGCTTGACGATGCGAAAAGGGCTGTGGACGCTGGTGTTTCGGCGATCTCGGTGTCCAACCACGGTGGAAACAACCTAGACGGAACGCCGGCGTCAATTAGGGCGCTGCCCGCCGTCGCCGACGCGGTCGGCGACCAGGTCGAAGTTTTGCTGGACGGTGGCATCCGGCGCGGCAGCGATGTCGTCAAGGCGCTGGCGCTG
>CBAAAS010000478.1:0-3250 GCA_964658855.1 uncultured Mycobacterium sp. | reverse complement strand
CGTGCGCGAGTGGCATCGATGATGCTGTCCGGAAGCGCGGGTGGGGGCAGTGATCCGCCGCGGTCCCATCCCGATTCGGGACCGATCAGCCAGTTGCGGACGAACTGCTTGTCGAAGCTGTTCTGGACTTCCCCGACCCGGTATTCAGCGGCGGGCCAATACCGGGACGAGTCCGGCGTGAAGACTTCGTCGGCCAACACCATGTTGCCGTTGGCGTCCACACCGAACTCGAACTTGGTGTCGGCGATGATGATTCCCTTCGTCAGCGCGTGGTCGGCGGCCTGCACATAGGTCTGTAAGGTGCGGTCGCGTAACTGGTTGGCGCGGACTCCGCCGACCATCGTGATCACCTGTGGGAACGAGATGTTCTCATCGTGTTCTCCCAGTTCGGCTTTCGTCGCCGGGGTGAACAACGGCGTTGCGAATCTGCTGGCTTCGACGAGGCCCGGCGGCAGCGTGATCCCGCATACCTTGCCGTTCTGCTGGTAGTCCAGCAGTCCGGAGCCGCTCAGATATCCGCGGGCCACGCATTCCACGGGCATCATCTCGAGCTGTCGCACCACCAGCGCCCGGCCCAGGACCTCGTCGGGAATGCGCGGGTCATCCGGTGGACCAGCAAGGTGGTTGGGTGCGTCGACGAGGCCGAAGAAAAACACGCTCATCGCGGTCAGGATGCGGCCTTTGTCGGGGATCAGGCTGTCGAGCACGTAGTCGAACGCTGAAATCCGGTCCGTCGCGACGAACAACAAGTGAGCGTCGTCGATGCGGTACAGCTCGCGGACTTTGCCACTGGCCAAGTGCTGGTAGTCGGACAGAGCGGGACGCATCGGGACAGCCTAACTAGGCAGCTGCAGACCTCGAACACCTGACCGCTGTCGAATAAGCTGGTACACGGGCAGCTGAGACCGGCGGCCTCGGGCCGCGGTCCGACGTGGTTGGCGGCGCGAGCGCGCATTGGCAGTTCCCGACCGGTCGTTGACTTGCGCCGAGTATTCGTGGCTGTTAAGGCATAGTCAGCGATTCTGGCTGCGAGGTGATGGACGTGGTGTTCGGCGAGATCGACTTCTTAGCGATGGAGCGCGACAACGCTGGGACGTTGCGTGCCATGCTGCTGGCCGCGGGACAGAAGGTTCGGACTGGCCAGTGACGTTGACGGTAGCCGATATCGGTCGGTGGAGCGCCGAGGCGGTGCGCGACGTCTTCCACGCGGGCAACGCACGCGGGCAGGCGACTTTGGAGGCCTCCCGTCAACTCAGCTCGCTGGCGGTGTTCGACGCCTGGGAGGGAGCAACCGCGGAGGCCAGGAAGCACGCTAATGCCTCGATCCGCCAAGACCTTGACGCCCACGGGAACGAGGCATTGGCGGTCGCCCGGGCGGCGGGAAAAGCTGCCGATGACATCGAGCATGTGCAGTCCGAACTGCGCACGCTGCTCGCCGATGCCAATGGGCTGCACATGACGATCGACCAACTGACCAACAAAGTAATCCCGAGTTCGACTTTCAACGGTCCACCTATGGAAGCCGTCATCGCCGAAATGCAGCTACAGCCACGGTTGGACAAAGTCTTGGCCGAGGCCAACGCTGTTGATGCGGAGCTAGCAGCCGCAATCAACATGGCTGAAGGTAATGCGCCTATCCAGCTCGATCCCTCCGGTCGCGAGGTCGACGGGCATCCGGGCGGGGACACCGAGCGTGGCCGTAACGAGGAAGAAGCGTTCAAGAAGGTGTACGGGCGTGATCCGGTGAGCGCCAACGACTGGCGCATGGCTGATGCGCTCGACCCGCACAGCTACTTACCAAAGGACCACGAGGTACCACCTCAAATCGTCGCGGGAAGGTTCACACCCCAACCAGGAAAAGGCGTCGTACGAACCAATCTGTTCATCCCCGCCGACCAAGTGATGAACACAGCCAAAGATGGGGAAGACCTGGCCGACGGCCGACTAATGCCAAGGAACTTCGGTGATAATCGCGGCCCGAGCGCGACGGCGGACCCCGAAGCGTCCCGCGTCTCGATGTTCGTAGACTACGAGCACGGCGTCATCGTCGTTCGCCAGAACCCAACCGCCACGGTCGATGGTCAACGTGGAGGGGCTGCTGCCGCCGCACCAAACGTGCACGTTGTTCAAGCACCGGACGGCAGGATGACAATCGACTACAACGCCCACGATTCCTATGAGATGCCTCTAGCGACAGACTCACGAATGACGGTCAATGGGCGCATTACCCTCAGTCCGCAAGCTGACGGAACCGTAGCTCTCGGAGGGAACGCGACCGTCTACCCCAGCATGGAAAGCTACCAATACCGCGACGGGCTTCCCACCGCACAACTGCAATGGAACCCCGCGAGTACGGGCGGCGAGTGGGGTCCGGCAACCAGCCTCATGCGCCACCATTGGGTTGGCGACGCCACAATTCCAGCTGTTCGTCCCGATATGCCTGGCTGGAAATGGGAGCTGGAAAACGCCATGCCGTACAACGCCTTGCCGTTCTTCGATGATCCATTTGTCAGTCATACAACCCAACTGATCAACCCTTTCCAGGGCGGGATCCCAACCGTAGGAACGGGACGATGAATCGTCTCCGATTCGCCAAGCCATCCATCGGGCGGATCTTGTGGTCCGTCGTCGCGGTCGCAGTGGCAGGGTCGGTGATAGCGGGATTTGGCCTGTACGTCGGTGCCATCGCAACCCACAACGACACTGGACACACCCCTGCAGGTGACTACGTACGACTTTTCGTTCTGGACCTCACGCTTTGGGGACCGATGCTCGTGCTGACGGTATGGCAAGTCACTATCCCCGTGATCGGTGTTCTCGGAGTGTTGGTCGCGTCGGTGCGCAAGACTCCCAGAGCGGAGCCCCAGTAAAGCGGTTAGAGCCGGCACGGAGTCTGCGGCTCGACCACACTCACCAGACGCACTGATTGATTCGGGGCGTTAGTGGCCAAAAATGATCCGTATGGACCTCGACCGGGAAGGCCGGGAACGGCACGATCGGGAGTATGAAATCGCGGTTCATCCCCTACGCCAACACTCCGGGTCGATTGCTGACTCAGTTGTTCAGCGACACCGTCGTCGTCATCTGGAGCTTCGTCTGGGTGCTCGTCGGCCTGGCCGTCCACACCGCGGTGTCGACGATCGCCGATGTGGGTCGGCAGGTCCAGGGTGGCGCGGACGGGGTCGCCGACAGCCTGAAGTCGGCCGGCCACAGCGCCGACCACATCCCGCTGGTTGGCAGCGCTGTCAGC
>CBAAAS010000477.1:0-3251 GCA_964658855.1 uncultured Mycobacterium sp. | reverse complement strand
GGTCTTCGTACGCGCCGTCGTCGTTGAGCACCCGTTTGGCGTGCTGCAGCGCCAGTGGCGCCAGCCCGGCAATCTCGGCTGCCCAGGCCTGCGCATCGGCCAGCGTCCCGATCCGGTTGGCCATACCGGTGATGAGAGCGTCCTGGGCGGTCAGCTTCTCGGCGGTCAGCAGCATGGCCCGGGCACGTCCGTAACCCGCCAGCGACGACAACCGGCGAATGCTCCAGTTGTCCAGCGCCAGGCCATATTTGGAGGTCGGGAACTGGAAGAACGCCTCGGGTGCCACCACCCGCAAGTCAGAGATCATGGCCAGTTGCAGACCCGCGCCAATGGCGGGCCCGTTGATCGCCGCGATCACCGGCACCGGCACGGCGTCGATCGCCAGGTTCAGCGCGATCAGGCGGTCGGGGTAGTCGGCGGCGAACGCGTCGCCGCTCAGGTCAGCGCCGGCGCAGAACACAGTGCCCTGCCCGGTGAGCACGATGACGTGGACATCCTCGGCCGCAGCTTTCTCCACGGCCTCGCGCAGCTCTTCGACGAGCTGGGTGTTGAGCGCATTTCGCCGCTCGGGGCGCTGCAACTCGATGGTCACGACGTCTCCGACGCGGTTGACACCAATCATGTGGAACAGCCTAGTGAGCTGTCGGGTGTTATCGAATCGGCGGTGGCCGGAACATTCCCATCCGGCGAGACACCTGACAGGATGCTTCCCCGTGACAAGGCCTAACTTCCTGGTAATCGTGGCGGACGACCTCGGATTCTCCGACATCGGCGCGTTCGGTAGCGAGATCGAGACCCCCAATCTGGACCGGCTGGCCCACGCCGGGATCCGGCTGACCGATTTTCATTCGGCCCCGGCATGTTCCCCGACCCGGTCGATGCTGTTGACCGGAACCGACCACCACATCGCCGGGATCGGCACCATGCTCGAGGTTGCTCCGCAGTTCCGCGGGCAGCCAGGTTACGAAGGGCACCTCAACGACCGGGTGGTCGCGCTTCCCGAGCTGCTGCGCGATGCCGGCTATCAGACGATGATGGCGGGTAAGTGGCATCTGGGCAACACCATCGAGACGTCGCCGTACTCCCGCGGATTCGACCGGTCGTTCGCGTTATTGCCTGGCGGCGCAAGCCATTACAGCAATCCCCCGGGCGACTTCATCCCCTTGATGTCGCGCTACACCGAGGACGACCAGTTCGTCACCGTTCCAGACGACTTCTATTCCTCGGACTTCTACGCCGACACCCTGCTGCGCTATTTCCGGGAGCGCACCGATGACGACAAGCCGTTCTTCGCGTATCTGCCGTTCCAGGCGCCGCACTGGCCGCTGCAGGCGCCCGAGGAGACCATCGCGAAATATCGGGGCCGCTATGACGCCGGCCCGGACGCGCTGCGGCAGGAGCGACTGGCCGCGCTCAAAAAGCTCGGGCTGATCGGGTCCGACGTGGCCGCGCATCCGGTCGTCTCCGACGGAGAGCCGGAGTGGTCCGAGATGAGCGCCGACGAACAGGCCTCGTCAGCACGCAGCATGGAGGTCTACGCCGCCATGGTCGACCGGATGGACTACAACATCGGCAAGGTGATCGACTACCTCACCGAGACCGGCGAACTCGACAACACCGTGGTGATCTTCCTGTCCGACAACGGCGCCGAGGGAGCGATCCTGGAGTCGTTGCCGATCCTAGGCGGCGCGATCGCCGCGGAGATCGAGAAGAATTGGGACAACAGCCTCGACAACGCCGGAGCCGCCAACTCGTTCATCTGGTACGGCCCCCGCTGGGCGCAGGCCGCCACCGCGCCGTCGCGACTGCACAAGGCGTTCACCACCGAAGGCGGCATCCGCGTCGTCGGGTTCGTCACCTGGCCGGGCTTCGATCGCCAGCACCAGATCGGTACCGCGTTCAGCACGGTGATGGACATCGCCCCGACCTTCCTCGAACTCGCCGGCATCAGCCACCCCGACACCTACCAAGGGCGCGAGGTGGCACCCATCCGCGGCCGGTCGCTGTTGCCGTATCTGTCCGGCGCAGCCGAGGCGGTTCACGACGACGTCACCGGAACCGGCTGGGAACTGTTCGGGCGCTACGCGATTCGCCAGGGTGACTGGAAAGCACTCCACCTGCCCGAGCCCTACGGGCCCGGCGACTGGCAGCTCTATGACTTGTCCGTCGACCCCGGCGAGATCAACGACCTCGCCGCGGCGCATCCCGACAAGCTGGCCGAGCTAGTGGGGCTGTGGGAACGCTACGTCGACGACACCGGCGTCATCCTGGAACTCGCGCAAGGCTGATCAGTAGCCTCACCTCTGTGAGCCGGATCGGGACCGAGCAACTGCGCGACGCGGTGCTCGACGAGGGATCGTTCGTGAGCTGGGACACCGAGCCGTTGGCGATCCCCACGAGTGATTCCTACGCCCGCGAGCTGGCCGAGGCCAGGGACGCCAGCGGTTACGACGAGTCGGTGCTGACGGGCGAGGGCCGGGTGCACGGGCGCCGGGTGGCGGTAGTGGTCTGCGAGCTCGACTTTCTCGCCGGCTCGATCGGGGTCGCCGCGGCCGAGCGGATCACCGTCGCGATACAGCGCGCGACCGCCGAGCGGCTGCCGCTGCTCGCGTCGCCGAGCTCCGGTGGCACCCGGATGCAGGAGGGCACCGTCGCTTTCCTGCAGATGGTCAAGATCGCCGCGGCGGTCACCCTGCACAAGCAGGCCCACCTGCCCTACCTCGTCTACCTCCGCCACCCGACCACCGGCGGGGTGTTCGCGTCGTGGGGCTCGCTCGGCCACGTCACGATCGCCCAGCCGGGCGCGCTGATCGGTTTCCTGGGTCCGCGGGTCTACGAGCAGCTCTACGGCGAACCGTTTCCGACCGGTGTTCAGACCGCCGAGAACCTGGAGCGGCACGGGGTGATTGACGCGGTCGTGCCGCTGGAGGAGCTGCGCGACATCCTCGACCGGGCGCTGACCGTCGTCGCCGACGATGCGGGCGCGGCACCGCAACGACCACTGGCCGAACCGCTGCCCGACGTCCGGGCGTGGGACTCGGTGCTGGCCTCACGGCGGCCGGACCGGCCCGGCGTCCAATACCTGCTGCGACACGGCTGCACCGACCAGGTGCTGTTGTCGGGGACCGGGCAGCAGGGCGAGGCCGCGACCATGCTGCTGGCACTGGCCCGGTTCGAGGGGCAGCCCGCGGTACTGCTCGGTCAGCAGCGAGTGGTCGGTGGGCTGGTCGGGCCCGCCGCTCTGCGTGAGG
>CBAAAS010000476.1:0-3251 GCA_964658855.1 uncultured Mycobacterium sp. | reverse complement strand
CGGGCCAGGTAGAGATGCTGGGATCGATTGCCTTCTGCATCGAGGGATCCTCCGTCAGCCGCCGCCGGGATAGTGCGCTCACCAGACGGTACAACAGCATTCCGCAAAAGCGGAAACCGCATTCTCATTTCTGCTCGCGGCGGCCGGTTCCCTTCACACGGAGCCAAACCCTTCAGCCCGTCGGCCCCATCTGCCAGCGTCGGAGCAATGACCGTCACCGACGCGGCGGCGCCGGCAGTCACCAATGTCTGGGACACCCATCGATGGAGCATCCTGCGATGGGTGTCACCGGTTGCACTGCTGGTGCTGTGGCAACTGCTCAGCGCCACCGGGCTCCTCCCCGCCGATGTGCTGCCGGCGCCGCAGCTGATTTTCGACGCCGGATGGCAACTGATCCAGAACGGGAAGCTGCTCGAAGCTCTGGAGGTGTCCGGGCTGCGCGTGGTCGAGGGCTTGCTGCTCGGTGGCATCACCGGGGTCGCGCTGGGCATCGCCGTCGGACTCTCCCCGTGGATCGAGGCCACCGTCGACCCGCCGCTTCAGATGCTGCGCGCGCTGCCGCATCTGGGGTTGATTCCGTTGTTCATCCTCTGGTTCGGCATCGGCGAGCTGGCCAAGGTCAACCTCGTCGCTCTCGGAGTTGCCTTCCCGCTGTATCTCAATACCTTCTCCGCGATCCGGCAGGTCGACCCCAAACTGTTGGAAACCGCTGACATTCTTGGTTTTTCACTCCTGCAGCGACTACGCATCATCCTGCTGCCCAGCGCGGCCCCGCAGGTGTTGGTCGGGCTGCGGCAGTCGTTGGCGATCGCCTGGCTGACGCTGATCGTGGCCGAACAGATCAACGCCGACAAGGGCATTGGCTACTTGATCAACAACGCGCGCGACTTCCTGCGCATCGACATCATCATCTTCTGCTTGGCGATCTACGCGCTGCTGGGCATCATCACCGACGCAGGCGTCCGGACCCTGGAACATCGAGCTTTGAGGTATCGCACATGACCGTGACGTCGGAACGGCAGATCACCGTCGTCGGCAGACTCAGCAACGTCAACAAATCGTACGGCGGAAAACGCATCCTCGACGACATCTCCTTGGAGATCCGGTCCGGCGAGATCGTCGCGCTGGTCGGGCGCAGCGGATGCGGCAAGTCGACCGTATTACGCGTGCTGGCAGGACTTTCCGACGATCACGCCGGCCAGCGTGAGGTCAGCGGCGCACCCGCGGTCGCCTTTCAAGAGCCGCGACTGTTTCCATGGCGCGACGTGCTGACCAACGTGTTGTACGGACTCAACCGCACCACCCTGTCGCGCGACGCGGCCCTTGCACGCAGCGAGCGGGCACTGGCCGAGATCGGGCTCAGCGACCACGCTCAGGCTTGGCCGCTGACATTGTCCGGCGGTCAGGCGCAACGGGTTTCACTGGCGCGGGCGTTGGTGGCAGAACCCCAATTACTGTTGCTCGACGAACCGTTCGGCGCGCTCGACGCGCTCACCCGGCTGTCCATGCGGGCGCTGCTGCTCGACCTGTGGCGCGACCACGGATTCGGCGTCCTGCTGGTCACCCACGACGTGGACGAGGCGGTCGAGTTGGCCGACCGGATACTGGTGCTCGAGGAGGGCCGGGTTGCGCACTCCATCACCATCGAGTCCCCCCGTCCCACTGCGTCGGAGCGCACCGCCAGGCACGACGAATACCGCTCCGAGCTTCTCGACAAGCTCGGCGTTAGGCATTGATCACCAAGCAGCGCATCGCCTTTCATGTCGGCGTGGCGCTGGTCCTGCTTTGCTCGGTGACGGGCTGTGTGTCGCGCGAGCTGGGACCGCAACCCCTCGCAGTGCCTGCGGCGGTGCCGGTGTCGGAGCTGTCCGGAGTGACCCTGCGGGTCGGCGACCAGAAGGGCGGCACCCAAGCGCTGCTGAAGGCGGCCGATGCCTTGGACAACCTGCCCTATCGCATCGACTTCTCGACGTTCACCTCAGGACCGCCGCAGATCGAGGCGTTGAACGCGGGCCGGATCGACTTCGCGATCACCGGGAACACGCCGCCGGTGTTCGGCGCGGCGGCCAATGCGAAGACCCGGGTCATCTCGGTCTGGGACGGCGCGCAGGCCGGTGAACAGATCCTGGTGCGCACCAACTCGTCGATTGGAGAAGTCCGCGACCTACGGGGCAAGACGATTCTGGTGGCCAAAGGCAGCGCCGCGCACGCCAACGTGCTCGAACATCTCGCCGACGCCGGACTCAAACCGAAAGACGTCAAGCTGGTGTTCCTGCAGCCCGCGGACGCGTTGTCGGCGTTCGCCAACGGACAGGGCGACGCCTGGGTGATCTGGGATCCCTACACGGCGCAAGCCAATCTGACGCTGAAGGTGCGCAGCATCGGATCGGCCGAGAACGGCTACCAATTCGGCAGCGCCTCGGTGAAAGCCCTGACCGACCCTCAACGCAACGCCGCGTTGTCCGACTTGCTGGTCCGCTACCAGCGAGCGGCGCAGTGGGCACGCGAGAATCCCGAGCGGTGGGCCGAGAAGTACTCCGCCGCCGTGGGTTTGAGCGTCAAGATCTCCGCGCTCGCCCAGAGCAGACTTCGGCGGCTAACCGTCCCGCTCGACGACAAGGTGGTGGCTTCCGAACAGCGCCTTGCCGACTTGTTCGCGTCCGCGGACCAAATTCCGGAGGCGCCCGACTTCGTCAAATGGGTCGACCGTAGGTTCAACGGTGTGCTCGGAGGCGAGCAGCACGAAGTGACGACCACGAGGAGATGACGATGACGGTCACGGTGACACTTGAGCTGCGTTTCAAGCCCGACGAGGTGGCCGCGGGGCGCGAGCTGATGGGCCGGGTGCTGCAGGACACCCGAGCCTTCGCCGGCAACGAGCGCACCGACGTGCTCATTGACGAAGACGACGAAGCGCACTGGCTGATCTACGAACTCTGGGAGTCGGTCGACGCCGACGAGGCCTACCGCGCGTTTCGCGCCGGCGAGGGCAAGATCACCCAGCTGCCGCCCCTGCTGGCCGCTCCCCCGGTGAAGATCCGCTACCTCACCAGCGACGTCTAGCTCAGCGCCGGGATCACTTGGCGCTCAAACAGTTCGATCCCGGAGCGGTCGTATGCGGCCTCGGGGAAGTAGCAGATCACGTACTCGCAGCCGAGGTCGCGTAGCTTCTGCAGCCGTTCGATGACCTGCTCCGGGGTGCCGGTGGCCGAATCGGGTCCGCTGGTGCCGCCGATCATCGCGTCGGCCGC
>CBAAAS010000475.1:0-3261 GCA_964658855.1 uncultured Mycobacterium sp. | reverse complement strand
ACGTCGGTGAACGGCTCCGGCAGCGTGACGTGGTCGCGCATCGGGTCGCCGTCGTGGCCGATGATCCGGCCCAGTTCGCGCACCCACCCGGATCGCTCGTCGCGGGTGTTCCACACCAATCCCAGCCGCCCGCCCGGCCGCAGCACCCGGGCCAACTCGGGAATCGCGCGCGCTGGGTTGAACCAATGCCACGCCTGCGCGACAAGCACTGCGTCAACGCTGTTGTCCGCCAACGGAATGTCTTCCGCCGTACCCAGCAGCGCCGGCGTATTCGGCAGCGAGACGCGCAGCATCTCCAGCATCTCGGCAATCGGGTCGACGGCGACCACGTCCAGCCCACGTTCCACCAGGCGGCTGGTCAGCTTGCCGGTCCCGGCGCCGAGGTCCAGCACATCGTGCGCGCCGGGCGGCAGCAGCCAGTCGATCGCCTCCGGCGGATACGACGGACGGCCGCGCTCGTATGCGGCCGCTTCAGAGCCAAACGACAATGAGCGGGCCGGAGAAGACCGAGTCACCGCGAACACGCACCCTTCGCCGCGGCCAGATCCAGGGTCTGTCGCACCAATTGCCCCACCGAATCGGTCTCCACCAGAAAACCGTCGTGCCCGTAGATCGAGTCCACCACGTCGAGCCCGTTGCATCCGGGCAACAGATCGGCCAGTTCAGCCTGCAGTCGCAGCGGGTAGAGCCGGTCGGAGGTAATGCCGCCGACCACCGCCGGCACCGGACAGCCGCGCAGCGCGGCCTCGACACCACCGCGTCCCCGTCCGACGTCGTGACTCGACAACGATTCGGTGAGCACAACGTAGCTGCCGGCGTCGAACCGCGACACCAGCTTGCCGCCCTGATGTTGCAGGTAGCTCTGCACCGCATAGCGGCCACCGGACGCCGGATCAGTTGGATCTTCGTCACCCTGCCGCTCGTTGGCGAAGCGGGTATCCAGTTCGGCCTCCCCGCGGTAGGTCAGGTGGGCGAAGCGACGGGCGATCTCCAAACCGGCATCCGGACTGCTTCCGGTGTCGTAGTAGTCACCGCCCTGCCAATTGGGGTCGGCCTTGATCGCCGCGATCTGGGTGCACTGGGTACCGATCTGGTCGGCGGTGGCACGCGCACCCACGGCCAGCAGCAGGCCCGCGCCCACCCGGTCGGGGTGGGAGACCATCCATTCCAGCGCGCGTGCGCCACCCATCGATCCGCCGAGCACGGCGGCGACTTCGGTGATGCCCAGCGCCGCCAGCGCCGCCACGTCGGCTTCGACTTGATCGCGGATCGACACCAGCGGAAACCTTGAGCCCCAGGGCTTCCCGTCGGCTGCGGTCGAGCTCGGTCCGGTCGAGCCACGGCAGCCGCCCAGCACGTTGGTAGCCACCGCGCACCACCGGTTGGTGTCGATCGGTGCGCCGGGCCCCGCGATTCCGTCCCACCATCCCGGCGTGGGATGGCCGGGCCCGGCAGGCCCGGTGATGTGCGAGTCGCCGGTCAGCGCGTGCAGCACGACGACGACATTGTCGCGCGTCGGTGACAGCTCGCCCCAGCGTTGGACGGCGATGCTGACGTCGTCGAGCACCACGCCGCTTTCCAGCGTCAGCGAACCGACGTCCACAATGCCGACCTCGCCTTCGGCGGGCAGCGTCTGTGTCGACATGTCAGAGATTGTCACCTGCCGACTCCTCAGAACGCCGCCACCGCGTGCGGATCGCCGGCTTCGGAGTGCCGGCGAGCGGCGGTGAAACCCAGTTCGAGGTCGGCCAGAATGTCATCGATGCCCTCGATCCCCACCGCGAGGCGCACCAAACCGGGGCTCACCCCGGCCGACAGCTGCTCAGCCGCGCTGAGCTGGGCGTGGGTCGTCGACGCCGGGTGAATGACCAGTGAGCGCACGTCACCGATATTGGCGACGTGGCTGTGCAGCTTCAGTGCATCGACGAACGCCTTGCCGGCGACGACACCGCCGGCCAGCTCGAACGACAACACGGCCCCGGTTCCCTTGGGCGCCAGCTTCTTTGCCCGCTCGTACCACGGCGAGCTCGGCAGCCCGGCGTAGTTCACCGACAACACGTTGTCGTGGCTGTCCAGGTACCCGGCGACCCGTTGCGCATTGGCGACGTGCCGCTCGACCCGCAGGCTCAGTGTTTCCAGGCCCTGGGCGACCAGGAATGCGTTGAACGGCGACGCCGCCGAGCCCAGGTCACGCAGCAACTGCACCCGCGCTTTGAGCGCGAACGCGGGCGGTCCCAGCTCGGCGTACACCACCCCGTGGTAGCTGGGGTCTGGTGTGGTGAATCCGGGAAAACGTCCCTGCGTCCAATCGAAGGTGCCGCCGTCGACGATCACACCGGCGATCGCGGCGCCGTGGCCGCCGAGATACTTGGTGGCCGAGTGCACCACGATGTCGGCACCCTGGGTGATCGGCTGGATCAGGTACGGGGTGGCGACGGTGTTGTCGACGATCAACGGCACACCGTGCTCGTGGGCCACCGCCGAGACGCCGGGGGTGTCCAGGATGTCGATTTGCGGGTTGGAGATCGTCTCGGCGAAGAACGCCTTGGTGTTGGGGCGCACCGCGGCACGCCACGAGTCCAAATTATCGGGGTCCTCGACGAAGCTGACCTCGATGCCGAGCTTGGGCAGCGTGTAGTGGAAGAGGTTGTAGGTGCCGCCGTAGAGCCTGGGGCTGGACACGATGTGATCGCCCGCGGCGGCCAGGTTCAGGATCGCGAACGTCTCGGCGGCCTGCCCCGAGGACAAGAACAACGCGGCCACCCCGCCTTCCAGGGCGGCGATGCGCTGTTCGACGACGTCGGTGGTCGGGTTGCCGATGCGGGTGTAGATGTTGCCCGGGACTTCCAGCCCGAACAGCGCTGCGGCGTGCGAGGTGTCGTCGAACACGTAGGACGTGGTCTGGTAGATCGGCAGCGCGCGGGCGCCGGTGGTCGGGCATGGTTGCTGACCGACGTGGATCTGCTTGGTCTCGAACGACCAATGAGCGGTCGGGTCAGTCTCGGCTTCGGCGCCAGGGTCGAAGCCAGGGGTGTTGTCGGAACTCACGATCGATTGCTTTCCGGGAAAAGCGTCAGCGACGAACGATGGGTCTGCCCACGTAGGTGCGCATCAGGTTTCCCTGTCTACTCCGGGGGGCCCATCACGGCGGACCCGCGCTTGCCGCGCAGCCACTTCTTGGCTACGAAACCTGGTCTTCACCCGGAGCACCCCACCGCGGTTGGAGGGTTGCCGGCCAGCGAGCCGGGGCTTGACGCTGGC
>CBAAAS010000474.1:337-3268 GCA_964658855.1 uncultured Mycobacterium sp. | reverse complement strand
AACCTGTTTCCGGAAGGCCAAGACCGCGGCCTGCTATGCCGACCCGACCGGCAAGACGATGGTTCCGGACCCCCGCTATGTCGCGGTGTCCGACCGCGACCAGCTGGCCACCGAGCTGGTGTCCAAGCTGATCGCAGGACCGCGCCCGGAGATGGCGAAAAGCGTGCACAACATGCTGACCCCGCCGGTGCGTCTGCGCGGCCCGGTGACGCGCGCCGACGGCGGCAAGAGTGGTGTCGGCCGCGGCTACGGCGGCGCCCGCATCGACCTGGAACTGCTGACCGTCGCCGACCCGCGCAGCAGGCAATTGGTTGCCGCGCAGATCATCTGGACGTTGGCGCGTGCCGACCTGAAGGGGCCTTACGTGATCAAGGCCGACGGCGCCTCGCTGGACGACCGTTTTGCTGACGGCTGGAACACCACCGACGTCGCGGCCACCGACCCGGGCGTGGCCGAGGGTGCGGCGGCCGGGGTCCACGCGTTGATCGGCGGCCGGGTGGTGGCCCTCGACGGTCAGCGCTCCGACCCGGTGCCCGGTGCGTTCGGGCGGACGACCGATCAGACCTCGGCGGCGCTGTCCCGTAACGGCCATCAGGTGGCCTCGATCGTCACGCTGCGACCGGGCGCGCCGGACATGGCCTCGCAGCTGTGGATCGGCGACCTCGGCGGCGAGGCGGCCGAAGCCGCTGACGGACATACCCTTTCGCGGCCAACCTGGTCGCTCGACGACGCGGTCTGGGTGGTGGCCGACGGTAGCACCGTGCTGCGCGCCATCCAGGAGACCGCCTCGGGGCAGCCGGCGCGTCTTCCGGTCGACTCGGCCGGGGTGTCCAGCCGCTTCCCCGGAGTGATCGCCGATCTGCAGCTGTCCCGGGACGGCACCCGTGCGGCGATGATCATCAACGGGCAGGTGATCTGCGCCAGCATCGAGCAGACCCAGGCCGGCCAGTTCGCGCTGACCTATCCGCGTCGGCTCGGCTTCGGTCTGGGCTCCTCGGTGGTGTCGTTGTCCTGGCGCACCGACGAAGACATCGCGGTGAGCCGCAACGACGCCGAGCATCCGGTGTCCTACGTCAACATCGACGGGGTCAACTCGGACGCGCCGTCCGGCAATCTGCAGCAGCCGGTCGGGGTGATCGCCGCCAACCCGTCGACGGTGTATGTCTCCGATCCTCGCGGGGTGATGCAGCTGTCCATCTCCGGCGCCGAGGGCCTGTCGGGCTGGCTGGACGTGCCGCCGTTCATGGCCGGCGGCGCGATACCGGTGATGCCCGGCTGATTTCGCGCAATCCGGCCAGGACGCGGCGTGCGGCGGCTAGTTGTTTTGCGGTGACGGTACCTAGCGTTGGCACGGTGACGAGCCCAACGGCCGCGACGACGCCCGCTTCGTCTGACGACGTGCGGCTGGCACTGGTGGCATCGGGAATCGTCAGCAAGACCGATCCGGCCGCTCTGACGCGGTGGTGCGCGCAGCTGAAGCCTGTGCGCTTTACAGCCGGCCATATCATTGCCACCGGCGGCGATGACGGCGGTCGTCTGTACGTAATCATGTCCGGGAAAGTAAAAGCTTCGATCTGCCGGCAGGGTGGTTGCGAACTCCTGCTGGCTGTCCTGGGGAGTCACGAAATCTTCGGTGTAGTATCGCTTTTCGAGCCGGTCGCGCCTGAAACGCGAATAACCGCGCTCACCGAAGTTCTGGTAGTGCCGATTGAACGCGGCCAGTTGCTCAGCTGGATGGCCGAGTGTCCAGAGTTGAGTGCTCGAACGTTGCGGCTATTCGCCCGAAGGGTGAGGGAGATGACGGACGCCTTGGCCGACTTCGCCTTTGCTGATGTCCAGGGCCGCGTCGCGAGCCGACTGTCGTTGCTCAAACGACGTTTTGGTCGCCGAGAAGACGACGTGGTCCGAATTGTGCATGACATGACAGCGGAGGACTTTTCCTGCCTTGTCGGTGTCTCACCAGAATTGACCCGTAATGCGTTGCGCGACTTCGCGGATCGGGGCTGGATCCGGTTCGACGACGGGAGTGTGGTAGTCGTCGACTCCCAGGCCCTGACGTCCGTGCGCTCGGACGGTTTGGGAATCACAGTCGAAATAACCTCTGGCCCTGATGCTTTGGCAGCAAGTGAGGATCAGTTTCACAGCTGATTTACAGCGTGCCCAGATTGCCGCATCGGAATCAAGCCGGCGTCACCGTTGTTCCCGCAACGAGTTGCGTAGAGGATCTGCGGACGCCGCGCGGTGTGGCCGACGCCACGTGAACCTGCCGACCGATCAGTACGTAGAGAAAGTTATCTGCGGACGGTGACAGGGGCCAGATTGTGACGGAACGACCGACAGGAACATCCTCGGACGTGGGTAGCTGGCGCACAGTGACGGAGTTCGACCAATACGTCGAGTTATGCGCCTGTGACCGGCCCCATCTGCACCTACTGACTGATCCTGACGTATTTTCCACGACCCAACGGGTGGGTCGGATGGGTCCGGTGACCCTTCAAGACGTCGTCTTCGGTGCGGACACGTCCATCGATTGCGGTGACGTGTGCAGCACCTATCGAGTATTTGTGGTGCGGTCGGGCCGTGCATCGGGCCAGCATCGCGGGCTGGCGGCCGGCGGTGGCGCCGGCAGTGCGGCGGTGTACGCGCCTGAGGGTCCTTCCGGGCTGCAATGGGACGCAGGTACCGAAATACTGCTTTTGAAGATAGCCCGGCACGCCGTTGAGGATGCGCTCGGTGATGCACTGGGCCGGCGGGTGACGAGCCAACCCGACTTCGCACCGCTGCTGCCGGTCCACACGGCACCGGCCCGAAGCTGGCTCAACATGCTGGGGTTGTTCGCGGAGCAGTTCTTCCATCCCGGCGGCTTGATTCATCAGCCACTGGTCGGAACGCCGTTCGTGGACAGCCTGGTGCGCGGATTCTTATGGGCCG
>CBAAAS010000474.1:0-327 GCA_964658855.1 uncultured Mycobacterium sp. | reverse complement strand
ATCCCCACCGCGACGCCCTGACGGGGGATGATCGCTCGCTGACGCCTCGTGCAATTCGCGCCGCGGTCGATCTCATTGAGGCGGAAGCGCATTTGCCCCTGACTTTGTCGTCGATCGCCGCGCGTAGCCAGGTCAGTGTCCGTTCGCTGCAACAAGGTTTCAAACGTCACCTCGGCATGTCGCCGATGTCGTACCTTCGCGAGGTGCGATTGCGCAGGGCGCACCAAGCCCTACTCGAGTCGGACCCATCGATCGTCACAGTGGCTTCGGTTGCCTATGATTGGGGCTTCTCCAATCTCGGCAGGTTCGCGGCAGCACATGCGGCCC
>CBAAAS010000473.1:0-3274 GCA_964658855.1 uncultured Mycobacterium sp. | reverse complement strand
GCGCCGTCGATACGGCGCACCGGCGGCCACACCTTGGGCCGGAAGCCCTTGCCGAGCGGGTAGGCTGCGACCTCGCGGGTGTACGGGTGCTCCCACTTGTCGACCAGCAGGCACTCGGCGGTGTGCGGCGCGCCGCGTAGCGGGTTGTCCTCCACCGACCAGTCGCCGGCCCCGACCTTGTCGATCTCGCCGCGGATGGCGATCATCGCGTCGCAGAACGCGTCGACCTCGTCGAGGCTTTCGCTTTCGGTCGGCTCGACCATCAGCGTGCCCGCGACCGGGAAGCTCATCGTCGGCGCGTGGAATCCGTAGTCCGCCAACCGTTTTGCCACATCGTCGACGGTCACACCGGTTGACTTGGTGATCGGTCGCAGGTCAAGGATGCATTCGTGAGCGACCATGCCGTTCTCGCCGGTGTAGAGCACCGGGTAGTACTCGTCGAGCCGGCGGGCGATGTAGTTGGCCGACGCGATCGCGGTCAGCGACGCGGCCCGCAACCCGGGAGCACCCATCATCCGGATGTAGGCCCAGCTGATCGGGAGGATCGACGCCGAACCGTATGGCGCCGCCGATACGGTCGGGCCGGCCGGCAACTCAGGGGCGTAGGGGTGGCCGGGTAGGAAGGGCGCGAGATGCGATCGTGCCGCGACAGGCCCGACACCGGGACCGCCGCCGCCGTGCGGGATGCAGAACGTCTTGTGCAGGTTCAGGTGGCTGACGTCGCCGCCGAACTTTCCGGGCCGGGCCAGCCCCACCAGCGCGTTCAGGTTGGCGCCGTCGATGTAGACCTGTCCGCCGGCGTCGTGCACGGCAGCGCAGACCTCTTCGACGTCCTGCTCGTACACGCCGTGCGTCGACGGGTAGGTGATCATCAGCGTCGACAGCCGGTCGGCGTGTTCGCTGACCTTGGCCCGCAGGTCGTCGAGGTCGACGTCGCCGTTGGACCGGCAGGCCACCACGACCACCTTCATGCCGGCCAGCGCCGCGGACGCGGCGTTGGTGCCGTGCGCGCTCGACGGGATCAGGCAGATCTTGCGCTCCGACTCGCCGCGGCTGGCGTGGTAGGCGTGAATGGCCAGCAGCCCGGCGTACTCCCCCTGCGATCCGGCGTTGGGTTGCAGCGAGACCGCGTCGTATCCGGTCATCTGCACCAGCCAGGTCTCCAGGTCGGCGATCAGTCGCCGCAGGCCCTTGCTGTCAGACGCCGGCGCGAACGGATGCTGGCGGGCGAACTCCGGCCAGGTGATCGGCTCCATCTCGGCCGCGGCGTTGAGCTTCATCGTGCATGAGCCGAGCGGAATCATGGTGCGGTCCAACGCAAGATCCTTGTCGGACAGCGCGCGCAGGTACCGCATCATCGACGTCTCGGTGCGGTACTTGATGAACGCCGGATGCGTCAGGAACTCCGACGTCCGGGTTGCGACGTCGGCGGGCTCTGGCGGCGCGGCCGCAGCGCCGAACGCGTCTAGGACCGCTGCGACGTGGGCATCGGTTGTCACCTCGTCACAGGTCACCGACACGTGGTCGTCATCGACCCGCCAGAGGTTGATGCCGTTGGCTTTGGCCGCGGCAATGACCTCGTCGGCGCCGCCCGGGACGTGCGCCAAAACAGTGTCAAAGTACTTGTCGTGCACCAACTTGTCGCCGAGTGCGGCGGCGATGGCCGCGGCATGGCCGTGCACCCGCCGGGCGATGCCGGTCAATCCGTCGGCGCCGTGGTAGCTCGCGTACATCGCGGCCATCACCGACAACAGCACCTGCGCGGTGCAGATATTGCTGGTCGCCTTGTCGCGCCGGATGTGCTGCTCACGGGTCTGCAGAGCCAGCCGGTAGGCGGGCGAGCCGTCGGCGTCCAGCGAAACGCCGACCAGCCGGCCCGGCAGTTGGCGGGCATGCTTGGCGTGCACCACCAGGTATCCGGCATGCGGTCCGCCGAATCCCATTGGCACGCCGAAACGTTGAGTGTTACCGAACGCCACGTCGACGCCGATCTCCCCGGGCGGCGTGACCAGGGTCAGCGCCAGCAGGTCGGCGCCGAGCGCCACCAGCGCGCCGCGGTCGTGCGCCTCCGAAACCAGCGCCGACCAGTCGGTGACCCGACCGCTGGCGCCGGGCAGTTGCGCGATCACACCGAAGAACTCCCCGTCCGGCAGGCCATCCCGCAGGTCGGCGGTGACGATCTCGATACCGAGCGGCTCGGCGCGGGTGGCGAGCACGGCGGCGGTCTGGGCGAACACATCCACATCGACGGCCAACCGGTTGGCGTTACCTTTGACGGCTCGATGCATCAGCGTCATTGCCTCGGCAGCCGCGGTGCCCTCGTCGAGCATCGACGCGTTGGCCACCTCGAGTCCGGTCAAATCGGCGACCATGGTCTGGAAGTTCAGCAGCGCCTCGAGCCGACCCTGGCTGATCTCCGGCTGGTACGGCGTGTAGGCGGTGTACCAGGCCGGGTTCTCCAAGATGTTGCGCAGCAGCACCGGCGGTGTGTACGTGTCGTAGTAGCCCTGACCGACCATCGAGACCGCGACGGTGTTCTCGTTGGCGAGCGCGCGCAATTCAGCCAGCGCCTCGGCTTCGCTGGCGGCCGGCGGCAGCTGATCGAGACCCGGCGCGGCGCCGGAATCGGTCAGTCCGTCGAGAATTCCCGCGGGCAGGGCACGGCGCGCCAGTTCGTCGAGTGAGTCGACGCCGATGACCTCGAGCATCGCCGCGATGGCGACGCTGTCCGGGCCGATGTGCCGGTCGGCGAAAAGTGGGTTGGTGTAATCAGACATCGGCGAACTCCTGACAGCGAGGAAGCAGGTCCTCCCCCTCTGTCGTCTACCCGAACCGGGCGCCTGAGAGATTCGACATCAAAATGTCTTTCCCCATGGGCGGGCGACCGAGGGTCGCCGCTTTCCAGAGGCATCGGGGTCTGTCGCGGTCCGGGTGCCTGAGAGGTTGACGGAGAGGTATTGCTCCTTCGGCGCCCGTGGCTGGCGGCCACGGAACTCTCCCGCGCAAGAACGATGCGTAATCGAGTTTACCGACTCGATGCCGCTGGCACAGCCGGAGGCTTCAATGACAGCAGGCTGGGTCAGCCGATCTTGCGGTCGCGGTGCTTACGCCGCGACGCCAGCTCGTCTTCGGGAGCGGCGATCGACTCGCCGCCGTCGGCGCGTTCGCCGGGGAAATCGGCGATGGCACCGGTCAGTTCGCGCATCGCACCTGAGACGGCGATGCCGAATACGCCCTGACCGCCCTGCAGCAGGTCGACGACTTCTTCGGCCGA
>CBAAAS010000472.1:0-3279 GCA_964658855.1 uncultured Mycobacterium sp. | reverse complement strand
GTACGGCGAACGGGCCCGCGCGTCGGTGTTGTGCCACTGGCTGACGAACACCCGCACCTCGTCGAGGGTCGAGCCCGGCGAGATGTATCCGCCGTACGGCTGGGCCAGCCGGTTGTCGTGCGGCGACGGCAGACTTTCGGCGGGCTCGGGCCACTCGTCGTGCTGGACAACGGTGGTGACCGGCGCGCTGCTCAGCGAGATCGGGTCGTCGGCGACGCGAACCTCCATGTTTCCGGTACTCGAGTTGAAATACGACAGCACCGACTTTCCGTCGATCTGCGTGAAGCTGATCTCGCCGATCATGTCGCTCCACAGCGGTGTCGGCGGTTTACCCCAGCCGCCGTCCGGCCCGGACGCCCAGCCCTGCCAACGCGACCGGTCGCCGAAGTTCTCCGGGGCGACGCGGTAGAGCACGATCGGCTGGCTGCGGTCGAAGCTGTCGGCGACGATGTACACCCAGCCGGTCGGCGAATCCGGCATCGGTATCGGGTCGTAATAGCCGCTGATCTGCGACTGCTGGCCGCCCGCGTAGTCGGCGTTTCGGACAGAGCCGGGGATTGTCTGCCAAAGACCTTGCGCAGCTTCGGCTTTCACCAGCCGCGAACTCTGCGGGACCAGGTCTTTGGTGGTGGTGATCAACACGAAGTTCTGCCGGTTGATCTGCACCACGCCGGCGGGCAACTGGGACGCCCCCGGCGGTGTGGGCTCGGCCAGCAGCGGTTCAGTCACGCCGGTGACCCCGGTGTATTTCACCCCGTCCGGATCGTCCACCGACGACGTGTCCACCCGCAGCGCGATCGGCGAGTAGTAGCCGCCGAACCCGACGCCCTCACCGGCGAAGCTGTCTCCGCATAATTGCACCACCTGCGTGGGAAATTCCAGGAACACGCAGAGGTCGGTCGCACCGATGCCATAGTCGCGGGTGGGTGTTCCGGTGCCCGCGGCCGGGCCGATGCGAATCACCTCACCGGGTGCCAGGGACGAGAGCACCGGCTGCGGCATCGGGGCCGGCGGGTCGGCATGCACGAGCGAAAAACCTTGGCAGACAGGCAGACACGTCGCGGCCGCGACCATCAGTGAGCGACGGGCGCGGCTCACCCTCGAATCACAACTGCGCGGCGAGCAGCTCGGCAATCTGAATAGTGTTCAAAGCAGCGCCCTTACGCAAATTGTCGCCCGAGACGAACAGCGCGAGCCCACGCCCCTCCGGCACACCCGGGTCGCGCCGGATCCGGCCGACGAGAGAGTCGTCGACGCCCGCAGCGGCCAGCGGCGTCGGCACGTCGACCACCTTGACACCCGGTGCGTTACCGAGGAGTTCACGCGCCCGCTGCGGCGAAAGTGGTTGAGCGAATTCGGCATTGATCGACAGTGAGTGACCGGTGAACACCGGCACCCGCACACAGGTGCCGCTGACCAGCAGGTCGGGAATGCCCAGGATCTTGCGGCTCTCGAAACGCAGCTTCTGGTCTTCGTCGGTTTCACCGGAGTCGTCGTCGACCAGCTTGCCGGCCATCGGCACGATGTTGAATGCGATCGGCGCGACGTACGCCTTCGGCTCGGGGAAATGCAACGCGCTGCCGTCGTGCACCAACTCTTCGACGTCGTCGACCACGGCGCGAGCCTGTTCGGCCAGCTCGGCGACTCCGGCCAGGCCGGTACCGGAGACGGCCTGATAGCTCGACACGATCAAACGGACCAATTGGGCTTCGTCGTGCAGCACCTTGAGCACCGGCATCGCGGCCATCGTCGTGCAGTTCGGGTTGGCGATGATGCCCTTCGGGCGATTTTTCGCATCGTCGAAGTTGACCTCGGACACCACCAACGGCACCTGGTCGTCCTTGCGGAAAGCCGAGGAGTTGTCGATCACGATCACGCCGGCTTGGGCGAACCGCGGCGCCTGGACCCGCGACATCGTCGCGCCCGCGGAGAACAGCGCGATGTCCAGGCCGGTCGGGTCGGCGGTCTCGGCGTCCTCGACCTCGATCTCCTGGCCACGGAACGGCAGCTTGCGGCCCTGTGAGCGCGACGACGCGAAGAACCGCACGTTGGTCGCCGGGAATTCGCGCTCCTCGAGCAGCCTGCGCATCACCTGGCCCACCTGCCCGGTGGCACCTACAACTCCGATTGAAACCATCTAACGTCCTGTCCCCGCATACACCGTGGCCTCCTCAGCACCGCCGAGGCCGAATGCTTCGTGTAACGCGACAACAGCCTTGTCTAGTTCAGTGTCACGGCACAGCACCGAGATCCGGATCTCCGAGGTGGAAATCAGGTCGATGTTGACGCCGACTTGTGCCAGCGCCTCGCAGAACGTGGCGGTGACCCCGGGGTGGCTGCGCATGCCGGCGCCGATCAACGACACCTTGCCGATGTGATCGTCGTACAGCACTTGGCTGAACCCGATCTCGTCCTTGAGCGCATCCAGCTTCTCCACCGCGGCCGGTCCGCTGTCGCGCGGGCAGGTGAAGGTGATGTCGGTCTTGCCGTTCTCGATCTTGGAGACGTTCTGCAACACCATGTCGATGTTCACGTCGACATCGGCGACCGCCCGGAACACCTTGGCGGCGTAACCCGGGTAGTCGGGGATGCCGACGACGGTCACCTTGGCCTCGCTGCGGTCGTGTGCGACGCCGGTCAGGATGGGCTCTTCCATGGGTATGTCCTCGATTGATCCGGTGACGATGGTTCCGGGCTTGTCCGAGTACGACGAGCGCACATGCACCGGGATGTTGTAGCGGCGGGCGTATTCCACGCAGCGAAGCATCAGGACTTTCGCTCCGCAGGCAGCCATTTCGAGCATCTCCTCGAAGGTGACCGTGTCGAGTCGGCGGGCGTTGGGGACGATCCGCGGGTCGGCGCTGAAGATCCCGTCCACGTCGGTGTAGATCTCGCAGACGTCGGCGTGCAGCGCCGCGGCCAGCGCGACCGCGGTGGTGTCCGAGCCGCCGCGGCCCAGCGTGGTGACGTCGCGGGTGTCCTGGCTGACGCCCTGGAACCCGGCCACCAGCACGATCCGGCCCTCGTCCAGGGCGGCCTGCAGCCGGGTCGGGGTGACGTCGATGATCTTGGCTTTGCCGTGGGCGCCGGTCGTGATGACGCCGGCCTGCGAGCCGGTGAACGAGCGGGCCTGCGCGCCGAGCGACTCGATGGCCATCGCGACCAGCGCGTTGGAGATCCGCTCGCCGGCGGTCAGCAGCATGTCCAGTTCGCGCGCGGGCGGCGCCGGGCACACCTGCTGGGCCAGATCCAGCAGGTTGTCGGTGGTGTCGCCCATCG
>CBAAAS010000471.1:0-3299 GCA_964658855.1 uncultured Mycobacterium sp. | reverse complement strand
GCGACACCCCTGGGAAGCTGCCCGCGATGCCGGCCTGGTGCGCAGCGTCGGCCACATCGTCCGGACCGTGCTTCAGCTTCAGCATCAGCCGGTAGTAGGAGGTGTTCAACGAACGCTTGAGCGCCTCGGCGATATTGCAGACCCCGCAACCTTCGCCCTCGACGTTGGTGATCTTGATGCCGTTGACTGTCAGCGGCGAGCTGTCCACCGGGTAGCCCAGGCCGATGCCCTGCTCGAGCGCGGCGATCAACGCGAACACCTTGAACGACGACCCGGTCTGCAAACCGGCCTGGGCGAAGTCGAATCCGTTGGCGTCCGCGCCGCCGTAGTAGGCCTTCACGTCGCCGTTGTGCGGGTCGATCGACACGACCGCGGTCCGCATGTCGGCGTTCTGCCCGGCCAGGTATTTCGCCACCGCGTCCTCGGCGGCCTTCTGCGCAGTCGGGTCGATGGTCGTGGTGATCTGCAATCCCTGAGTGTTCAGCGTCTGCTCGTCGATGTTGAACAGCTCGAGCAGTTCTTTGGTCACCTGTCGCTGGATCAGCCCGTTGGGTCCAGTCGTCTGATTCTGCTGACGGGCCTGATCGGCCGGCACTGTCGGCGGGAACTGCTGCGCCGCCCGGTCTTTCGGTGCCAGCGCTTTGTCGTCCACCATGCCGTCGAGCACCCAGTTCCACCGACCCTGCGCACCCACCAGGTTCACCGCCGGGTCCAGGGTCGACGGCCGCTGGATCAGTGCGGCCAGTAGCGCGCCGTCGGCGATGGTGAGCTGTTCCACGGGCTTGCCGAAGTAGGCCTGCGAGGCCGCCGAGATTCCGTAGGCGCCCCGGCCGAAGTAGATGATGTTCAGGTAGGCCTGCAGCACGTCGTCTTTGGACCACTCCCCCGTCATCTTGGTGGCGATGACGAGTTCCTTGGCCTTGCGGACCAGGCCGCCGACCCCGGCGCGCTGCGCTCCCACCAACGCGTTCTTGACGTACTGCTGGGTGATCGTCGAGCCACCCTGGGTGTCGCCACCGAAGATGTTGTTCTTGAACGCTCGGGCGAACCCGGTGAACGAGAAGCCCGGGTTGGAGTAGAAGTTGCGGTCCTCGGCGGCGATCACCGCTTGGCGGACGTGCACCGGAACTTGTTCGATGTTCACGTCGACCCGGTTGCCTTCGGGCGGAACGATTTTCGCCAACTCCGAGCCGTCACTGGCCAGGATCGTCGAGACCTGGTTGGTACGGATGTCACCGGGCTTGGGTATGTCGACGATGGTGTACGCCATCGCGAACGTGACGATCGGCAGCAGCAGGAGCACCACTGCGCCGACGAGCAGCCCGCGACGGACCCACTTCCAGTTGATGTTGTTCAGCCACTCCCAGTCGAGTCGCTGGGCCCAGCCCGGTGGTGGCGGCTTGCGCGGCGGTCCCTTCTTAGGGCCGGTCGGCGGTGGGCGGCCGTTGCCGGAGGGTTGTTGCTGACGCCGCGGCGCCTTGGCGTCCAATGCGGACGAGGCCATCTCCAGCGGGTCGCGTTGGTCTGACCGTGACGTCGGCCGGCCGTCCAGCGCAGCCTTCACCGCGTCGACGGGGTCCTTGAAACGGTTCGGGGTGTCGTCCTTGACCGGGGGCAGGATCGTGGTCAATCGGTCGTCGGGCGGAACGATCGACCTTCCCGAACTCTGCCGCGGCTGCTTCGAGCCGCCGTCGGCCCCTGACCCTTTCGGGTTCTCAGCGGCTGATCGGTCTTGCTGGCCTTCGTTATTCACTGGCCGTGCGGGCGCCGTCGCGCGCCGTCCGATTGCTGCGTGACTTCCGCGGCGGACGAGCCGTGCGTGTCGCGCCGAGCACATACGACTTGACCAAGTGATTCCAACTGCAGGTTCGACATACCTCCACCACATGTACCGCGAACTCTTCGAAGCGCGACGCTAGCAAGACCAACTCCTCGGCGGTCCGCGCCGACCCCGACACCGCGCCGAGGTGCTCGCCGAACACCCACGAGACCAGCGTCAGCTGCTCTTTGCGACAGATCGGGCACATGACCGTGCTGACCTTGCCGTGGTACTTGGCGGCGCGCAGCAGGTAGGGGTTGGCGTCGCAGACCTCGGTGACACCGGTGCGGCCCGAATAGACCTCAGCGAGCAGCGACCGGCGCTTGAGCGCGTAGTCCACCACCTGTCGCTGAATTCGCACGATGACCAGAGTACGTCTGTGCGGCCGGTGCGCAGAGGTAGGTCGGTCACGTTTCGGGGCTCGGTCGACTGACCTCACCAAAGTTCGACCTTAGGATCGTCGCGTGGCTAAGTGGCTTGGAGATTCCGCCGCTCGCGGCGGTACGACGGCAACCCGCGCTCGGGACACTGACCGACAGGACGCATGTCGGATTTTGGACAACGGCCTCAGCAATGGCGAGCTCTCCATGGAAGAGCACCGCGAGCGGGTGAGCGCCGCCACCAGTGCGGTGACTTTGGGCGACCTCCGGGCGCTGGTCGACGATCTGCAATCCGACGACAGCACGGTTCCCGCTCTTCGACCAGACGCCAGCCGCACCGGGTTGGCCGCCCTGGTCCAATCGAGCACCAGACGGCGCGGTCTGACCGCGCTCGTGGCCGCGTTGCTTGCTGCACTTCTGCTCGGCGTTGGGATCGGCTGGGGGATTTACGGCAACACCAGTTCGCCGTTCGCAGTCGCCGGCGATCCCGGCGCCAAGCCGGATGGCGTGGCACCGGTGGTGCTCACACCGCCCACGCAGCTTCATTCCGTTGGCGGGCTGAGCGGGCTGATCGACCAAGCTCGCAAAAGGTTCGGCGATGTCGTCGGCTACCGGATGGTCGTTTATCCGACGTATGCCTCTCTCGAGCGGCCGGACCCCTCAGACGATCGGCGGATGCTTGACTCCGACTATCGCGGCGGATGGGGCGACCCGAAGAACAAGGCCAGAAGCGGCCTGGGCGCGGCCGAGGCGGCCGACCTCAGCAAATTCGACATCCCGACCGCGATCGGCATCATGCGTGGCGCTCCCGACACCCTGCACATCAAGCGGCCTGAGGTGAAGAACACGTATCTGATCATCGAGCCCGCCACAAACCCCGTCGCGACGGGATCTTTATCGCTGTCGGTCTACGTTTCCAGTGACTACGGCAGCGGCTCGATCGTCTTCGCGGGTGACGGCACCCTCAAACGGGTGAACCTGCCCTAGCCGCCTCGCCGACGCTGGGCAGGAAAGCAGACCTGACCGGCTCGGGCGAAAGACCGATTCGCACACTGTCGTCCAGCAGACCCCGGTCCGCGAGGATCGGGCGGACGCCCTCG
>CBAAAS010000470.1:0-3299 GCA_964658855.1 uncultured Mycobacterium sp. | reverse complement strand
GTCGGTTGCCGGCCCCGCCAAGATCCCGGCGCCGGGTCCGGCCGCGGGCCAGACGGCCTACGTGTTTACCGCGATCGGTACGTCAGGCCCCGCCGACGTGCAGAAGCTGCCGCTGAATGTCACCTGGGTCAACCTCACCACCGGCAAGTCGGGCAGCGCGACGCTCAAGCCGCAGGCCGACATCAACCCGCAGGGACCCACCACGCTGACCGCCACCGTCGACACCGGATCGGGCAGCATCATGTCGACGGTCTTTGGGCAGGTCAGCACCAAGGACAAGCAGTGCCAGTTCATGCCCACCATCGGCTCGACGGTGGTGCCCTAACCCCCAGCGACCTACAGCGCGAGCGTGCGTAGTTGTTCACCGCGTACGGCGTGTCGCCGTACAGACACGCACGCTCGCGCGACGTAGAAGAAGTTAGTAAGCCATGAAGAGAATCGCGTCCCGGTCGTACTCCAGACCAGGATGCGCGCCGGCCAGGTGGGCCTGCGTCAGGTCGACCAATTCGTCTTCGTCTTTGCCGGTGATCGCCTCGCCACACGGGCAATTCAGGTGTGTCTTCACGGTGTTGCCTTCCCTGCCGCCTTCTTGGCTGCCTTCATCTGCTTCTTGTACGAACGGACTTTCTCCATCGAGCGCGCGTCGGCGATGTCTGCCACCGACACATGACTGCCGGCCTTGCCGAATTCGCCCGCGGCGACGCGCCAGCCCTTGGGTGTCACGCCGTACTGCTTGCCGAGCAGGGCCAGAAAAATCTGCGCCTTCTGCTCGCCGAAGCCGGGCAGACCCTTGATTCGTCGCAGCAACTCGGGGCCGTCGGGGTCGCCTGCCGTCCACAATCCGGCCGCGTCACCGTCATAGCGGTCCACGATGATCTGGGCCAATGTCTGGATGCGTTTGGCCATCGAGCCCGGAAAGCGATGTATCGCAGGCTTTTCCGAGCACAGCGCGGCGAACTTGTCCGGGTCGTAGTCCGCGATTTCGGCGGCGTCGAAGCTGTTCATTCGGTCGGCGATCTTCTTCGGGCCGGCGAACGCGGTCTCGAAGGTGACTTGCTGATCGAGGACCATCCCAACCACCAACGCCAACGGATTATCAGACAGAAGTCGGTCGGCGTCGGTGTCCTGCGCCAGGCAGATCTGCACGGTCAACGACGCACCCTTTCCGTCAACGACTTAAACCGTTCTCACCCAACCACAAGTGATGGGACGAAGTGAATGGCAGGCCCGATATCCGAGCGCCGTAAATAGGCCATTTGCCCGATGCGCGCGGCGCCGTGCAGGCGAAAAGATGCCGGTTATGAGCATCAGCGACCAAGCGGGCACGCCACGCCAATTCGTAGCGTCGGCCGAAGCCTTCGGGACCGGCTGGATCAAGGGCACCAAAATCTGGCAGGCCGTCTACATGGTGATTTTCGTCGCGTTCGTCGGATACGGCGTGCTGGCGATGTTCGGCGGTGCGAAGGGCAAGCAGGTGCACCTCCCGCGCTACACCGGGCTGATCTTCATGGCGGTGTTGGTGGTCGCCAGCGTGGTCATGGGCGCCTACTTCTGGTGGCGGTCGCGACAAAAGTACGTCCTCACCGTCAACGGTGATGAGCTCACCATCGCTCCTCGCGGTGAGGTCTACTCGCTGGCCGACGCGCAACTGGGTATCTGGCCGAACATGGGGGTGGCACTCCATCTCCTCGCCGGCGGTCGCCGGTTCGTCTTGGGCGGTCGCGATCGCCAGATCGGTCCAGCGACACCACTCGACGCGGAGCCGATCCAGGTGGCCGACGCCCGGCTGCCGGCGTCCGATTTCGACGAGCTGCTTCGCCTTGGTGGTCGCGCCGCGGCGCGCGGACCCGCGCCGGGCGAACCGACTCGGTGCATTCTGTTCAACAATTCGCAGACGATCGTCAACTCGGGCGCGTTCGCCTTCCGAAAAAAGCAACGACTGGTGAATTCTCTTGACCGAGAACAACTATTCATCGACGTCGACGCCGACACCATCCGGATCATCGACCCGCAATCTCACGCAGTCGACGCCACCGCCCCGGTGTCCCGAATAACCGCGACACCGCTCAGCTACGAGACGCGCGACGTCGAATCTGCACACACGACGAGGACGCCGGCAATGGCGATCTCCGTCCCCGGCGTGGCAACGCTCACCGTCGCAGGCCCATACCTCGCAATCTCAGGGCGGCAATTCTCCTGGTCCGGCAAGGTGCGCGTCGTCAGCGATCCGCCGACCTACATCCTGTCGGCCGCCGACTGGATGACGCTGGTCGAGAAATTCGGCTTGGCCGCGAATGTCAACGGCGCCGCGAGAAACGGCTGACGCCGCTCGCCGACGCATTACCGTGAAGGCATGGTCAGCACACCTGCACGCCGCCTGAGGAACCTGGCCGGCTTCACCGGACTGTCTTGCGTCGCGATCGGGATCTACCACTTCGCGCTCGGCACCGCCTCGGTTCCCGGCGCGGCGGACGCCAACGCGACGGTCGATTCGCGCGAACGGTTCTACTCCGCCTACTTCGCCGGCTACGGGTTGGCCTGGTTGGGCGCGGCGCGCAAATCCCCTATCCGTGCCACCGAGATACGCCTGCTGGCCGGGCTGATGCTGATCAGCGCGGTTGGACGGGTTATCTCGCTGGTCAACAACGGACGCCCGCACTGGTTCCAGGAAGTGCTGACCGCGGTCGAATTCGTCGTTCCGGCAGCCTTTTTCGGGTTGACCAAGGCGGAAATCGCTACTGCGGACGAGAAGGCGTTGGCGCGCTAACCGCTCTTGCGGCGGAACTCCCGGCGGTTACTCGCCGAGCCGTGAGCTCCGGGCTGCTTGGCGCCGCCGGGATCCTTGTGGTCCGCGCCGCCCGATGACTTCGAGTTCTTGCGCTCGAGGGCTTCCCGGAATTTGCGTTTGGTGTCGTCTTCCGACGCCGACTCAGCCATGCCGGAAGCCTAGCGCGCCCTCGGCATCGCGGCGGGATTCACCGCAGGCCCGGCGGCATACCGTAGACGTGCGCCACCGGCAGGGTCAGCACCACGCGACGGTCGGTGACCATTGCCTGCCGGTAGTCGTCCCAGTCCGGGTGCTCACCGGCGATGTTGCGGTACAACGCGATCAGCGCCTCGACCGTGTCGTCGCCGGGCGAGGCGGCAGGCGGAGTCAGCGTCGCGGTGCCCTCGGCGACGGCATACGACCAGCCGTCGTCCGAACCGACGTGCAACGACGCCCGTGGGTCGCGGCGCAGATTGCGGGTCTTGGCCCGCGGTTCGGTGACCGACACCTGGATGATGGCGTTGCGGGCATC
>CBAAAS010000469.1:0-3309 GCA_964658855.1 uncultured Mycobacterium sp. | reverse complement strand
CCAGCTCGGGTCGCACCAAGGAGACCGCAGAGGACTACCGGTACTTCCCCGAGCCCGACCTCGAGCCGGTCGCGCCCGAAAGTGCTCTCGTCGAGCGGCTACGTCAAACCATTCCCGAGCTACCGTGGTTGCGCCGCAAACGGATTCAGCAAGACTGGGGTATCTCCGACGAGGTGATGCGTGACCTGGTCAACGCCGGTGCCCTCGACTTGGTCATCGCGACCGTCGATCAGGGCGCGTCCAGTGATCAAGCGAAGGCCTGGTGGGGCAACTTCCTGGTGCAAAAAGCCAACGAGGCCGGCATCGAACTCGACGAA
The DNA here is from genome assembly GCA_964658855.1 of uncultured Mycobacterium sp. Lineage (GTDB taxonomy): Bacteria > Actinomycetota > Actinomycetes > Mycobacteriales > Mycobacteriaceae > Mycobacterium. The sequence continues at coordinate 2,992 of CBAAAS010000469.1, read as the reverse complement.
TTACCCATCACCCCAGCGCAAGTCGCCGCGGTCGCGAAACTGGTCGATGATGGCAAGCTCACCACCAAGATGGCCCGCCAGGTCGTCGAGGGCGTGTTGGCCGGCGAGGGTGAGCCCGACCAGGTCATGACAGCTCGCGGATTGGCCGTGGTGCGCGACGATTCGCTGATCAAGGCCGCGGTCGACGAAGCGCTGGCCGCCAATCCCGATGTGGCCGAGAAGATTCGCGGCGGCAAAGTGCAGGCCGCCGGCGCGATCGTCGGTGCCGTGATGAAGGCGACCAAGGGGCAGGCCGACGCGGCCCAGGTGCGCGAACTGGTGCTGGCCGCCTGCAGCTAGTTGAACAACGTCGTCAGCTCGGTGAACAGATGGGCGAGCGGCTGACCCACGCCGTCCCAGCCGATTGACTCGGCGATGGCCTGATCCTGCAGGAACAACGATGCGATCGGTCCGACCGCGGTGGCGGGAACGTCGAGGTTCGCGCACGCAATGCTGCAGTCGCCCAGCGAATCGGCGAAGCCGATGCCGTTGATCAGCGAGCCGGCCGGGCTGAGCAGCCCGCCCAGGTCGACGAAGAGCGAGGCGTCGGTGGTCGGCGAGGTGGCGCCGAAGTCCGCGAACAGCGTGTCCAGATTGATGTCGCCGTAGCCGTTGAGGAAGGCGTTGGTGACGTTGGCAGGCAGGTCGGCCAAGTCGTTGAAGGCGGTTGTGTAGTCCGGGGTCGCCCCGCCGAGGGCGGCCGTGATGGCGGTGATGTCGTCGTTGAGCTGGAGAAGCGGGCCCAGCGTGGTTCCCAAGCTGCCCCAAAGGATTCCGCTCAACGGCGATCCGGCGAAATTGATGTACGGCTCGATTTGGGACGCCAGATCGTCGCCGACCAGCAGTGGCAGAACGGGGATGTTAATCGTGGTGATAGCCAGGTCGACATTGAGCCCGTTGGTCAGGATGTCGATCAGGCCGTCCTTGCCCGGCAGATCTATGTCGAAGAGGTGGGTCCCCAAGGCACTGATGCCGATTTCGCTCTGCGTCGGGTCGACCGAGGTGTAGATGTAGGGCTCGGGGTCCGTGGGCACGAACGGGTTGATGGCCGCGTTGTAGGCGGTCATCAGGTCGGCGTCGAAATTGCGGCTGCCGTCGAGGTACGCGGGCACGTTGGCGGCGAACTGTTGAATATCGGCGAACGTGGCCGGCGAGAGATGGTCGTAGATGTCGGTGCCGTTTGCCAGCGCGGTCTGCAGCACCTGGTCCCACGAGACGTCGCCGGAGACGAGCTGCACGGAGCGGGTCTGCAGTGCGGGGAAGCCGACTGCGGGTACGACCGCCGGCGCGGCGATCGCGCTGGCAGCGACCAAGGTGAAGGCGAATCCTGCGGTGGCCCACGGGCGAGCGGTGATGTCCATGTATCTCCTGGTCGACCCCCCACGGGCAGCTAGATATTAACTGAGATCTCGCTGAGGATTGCATTAACGCAGAAGTTGGGTCTGGGTATGGTGGTCAGCGATGACGAGCATCGGCGATCAGCTTCGCGAACAGGCGGTGGACACCGTGCTCGGCCGAATTCGGCTGCAAGTCGGGGGATCTGGCTCGCCGATCGTCTTCTGGCCGAGCCTGCTGATGACCGGCGACATGTGGCACGGCGTGGCCGGTAACCTCATCGCCCGCCGACAGGTGATCCTCGTCGATCCGCCCGGACAGGGCGCTAGCCAGTCGCTGACGGACTTCTTCAGCTTCGACGACTGCGCTCGCTGTGTCTCCGACATCCTCGACGGCCTCGGCCTCGACAAGGCCCACTTCGTCGGCAACTCGTGGGGCGGCATGATCGGCGCGACCTTCGCTGCGACGTATCCCGAACGGATCGGGGGAGCGGTGCTGATGAACTGCACCGCCGGTCGCGCCAGTCTCCGCCAGAAACTCGAGTTCGCGGCCCTGCTTCGGGTGGCGAAATGGACCGGCGGGATTGGGTCGCTGCTGAATCGTTCTGTGCTGAAAGCCTTTTTGGGGCCGACCACCATGCGGGAACGTCCCGACGTGGTGGCGCAGGTGAGTAACACGGTGAAGTCCGTCAACATCGCGTCGGCGTCGTGGGCAGTCAAGAGTGTGGTTCCCCGTCGACCCGACCAGCGGGCGCTCCTGGGCCGCATACAGACGCCGGTGCTGGTTGTCGGCGGCGAAGAGGATGCGACGTTCCCGCCCAGCGACGCGATCGACATGGCCAAGGCCATCCCGAACGCATCCGTTCAGATTCTCGACGGGGTGGCGCACCTTGCCGGCCTGGAAAACCCGGCTCTGGTGAGCGCTCTGGTCGAACAGTTCTTATTCAGCAGCAGCGAAAGCGGCTCTGCCGTAACGTAAATGGGCAGCGAGCTAGGTCTTGTCGTCGTTGGCCCGGGGGAAGCCGCCGCCCTGCGGGAACAGCGGGAACACCACATCATCCAACTTCTCAGCGTCGCCGCTGGTCTTGTTGATGGTCGCGCCCCAGATATTGCCGTCGGGCGACATCCGTAGCGCCCAAGCGTGTCCGTGGGTGTCCTGGCGGACGACGTCTGGTGGGCCGGTGACGGCGCCGGTGCCCTGCGCGAGGTGGACCGCCACCGTCTGCTTGGTGTTGACCAGGTTGACCAGCACCGTGCCGTCCAACGCCGAGCAGCCGCCGACCCCGGGCTTGTCCGGCCACGTCCAGACCGTGGAAACCTTGGAGTCCTTGGTGATTCGCTGCAGCCGGTCGGAGGTGGGCGTCCGATCGACAACGAACAGTGAGCCATCGACCGGATCGGTGCACATGCCACCGCCCGCGCCGATGCCGCTCAGTGCCGTCGTCGGCCGCGCCTGATTGATCGTGGTGGGCTGCTCGATGCGAATCACTTTGCCTGCCAGCGACGCCGGGTCATTGGCCATCGCCGGGTTGCCCGCGTCGCCGGTCATGACGACCAGCGTGGTCGGGCTGGTGAACATCAGTGCACCGGTATTTCCGTTGCCGCCCTTGGGAATTCCG
>CBAAAS010000468.1:0-3311 GCA_964658855.1 uncultured Mycobacterium sp. | reverse complement strand
CGAGCCGCCAATGGAGAGCAGCCGTTCGACCGGATGATTCCGGGCGCGGTCGATGACTGGCTGGCTCTCACCGAAAGTCTGGCCGAGCCCGCCGCGGCACGACTCGGGCTGGCCGTGATCCGCGGGTTGCTGCTCGACCTGGTGGCCACCGGCGACGAGGCGGGTGTCGATATGGCCGCGAAATTGTTCATCAGCGTGCTGCGGCGCTGACCACAGCGCTTGCATTACTTGGACTTCGGCAAGAGCGCGATGACCGTATCGACGAGTTCTTCTGCAGTGGTGTGCCATTTGTCCAAGTCCATGTGACCGCTCAGATCCAGCCCGGTGATGCCGTGGGCCGTGGTCAGCAGAAGCGCACCATAACGTTGCGCGTGCCGCGGACCGGTCATGCGACCCACGATGTCGAGGAACAGGCGCTGTGCGCGTTCGGCCGACCCGACCGCCGCGAGATCCTCTGTCCGCGTGGTGAACATCAGCCGATATAGATGCGGACGGGTGCGACCGACGGTGATGAGGGCAAGCAGGGCCGACCGTAAGCACGACTGTGCCGAATCATTGCTGGCAGCAAGCGCTTCCAGCGCATCACCCAACTCAGTCATCGCGTTGGTGGCCACAACCGTGAGCAGCGATTCCTTGTCAGCGAAATGCCGGTAGGCCGCCGAGCGCGACACACCGCTTCGGGCCCCGACCTCGCGCAGCGTCACCGCCCCGGGCCCACCGAGATCGAGCAATACCCCCGCCGCATCGATCAGCGAACGGCGGGTGGCTGCCGCACTCTCTGCTCGCCTCGTCACTCGCAGAGCATAAGCCCGCCCGCTGAGTTGACAACGTCAACACAACTGCTAGCTTGAGTGGACAACGTCAACTCAAATGCTTGGAGCGCGCCATGGCAGCACATACCGACCACAGTGAGCTGATCGTCGTGACCGGTGCGTCGACGGGCATCGGCGCAGCCACCGTGAAAGAGCTGGCACGCAGAGGGTTTCACGTACTGGCGGGCGTTAGGCGCGAGGCTGACGCCGATGCTTTGCGAGGCCTGGGCATCCAGGGCATCGAGCCTCGCATTCTGGACATCACCGTCGAGTCGGACATCGTTGCGATCGCCGACCGGGTCGCGCGTGACCCTCATGGTCGCCCACTTCGCGCGCTGATCAACAACGCCGGAATTGCAATCAACGCGCCTGTCGAGACGCTGCCGATCGCGCAGTGGCGTCTGCAGTTCGAGGTGAATCTGTTCGGCCACATCGCCATGACTCAGGCTCTGTTGCCTGCCCTGCTGGACAATTCGGGCACCGTGGTCAATGTCAGCTCGGTTGGCGGCAAGGTCGTGCTGCCGACCTACGGCGCCTATGCCGGCTCGAAGTTCGCCCTGGAGGCCGTCAGTGATGCGCTGCGCCGCGAGGTCGGCACTGCCGGAATCAAGGTCGTCGTCGTGGAACCCGGCGCGGTCAAGACCGAGATCGCCGAGCGCGGTATCGCCACCTCGGAGGTTCTGATGGCAAATATGACCGCCGCGCAGCTCGCCCGCTACGGTAAAGTCCTGGATGCTGTTATGGCACAAGCTCGTTCGTTCAACGAAACCGGCGTCTCTGCCGACGCCGCCGCCAGCGTGATCGCCAAGGCGGTGACCGCGTCCCGTCCCCGGACCCGCTACACGATCGGACGCGACGCCGCTATCCTGCTGCGGATCAGCCGATTCATCTCCGATCGCACCCTGGATCGCATTGTGCGGCTGCAACTTCGGCAGTTCGCCGGCAAGTCAAGTCAGTCGAGCACGGTAGGTAGCGTTTAGGCGTTCGCCACCGCGCGCGAGCCGGTACCCACCCCGAAGAACTTGTATTCAGCGAGTTTCAGCGAGCGGGTGTCACGCCAGTACTGCCAGGTCATGCCGCTCCACAGCGTCCGGTTGACCCCATGCTCGTCGAGATACCAACTGCTGCAGCCACCGGTGTTCCACACCGAGCCGGACAGTTTGGTCTGCAATTCTGCATTGGACCGGTCCTGCGCAGAACGGCTGGGCGCCAACGCCTGTGCGCCCGCTTTGTCGACCGCGGCGATCGCCTGGGCGACGTAGTGGATCTGAGCCTCGATCATGAACACCACCGAGGTGTGCCCCAGACCGGTGTTGGGCCCGAGCAGGAAGAACAGGTTCGGCATGTCGGCCACCGCGATGCCGCGATGCGCGACGACTCCCTCCCGGTTCCAGCGATCCACCAGGTCCTCGCCGCGCGGGCCCTTCACATCGACATAGGTGTAGGAGTCGGTGGTATGGAAGCCAGTGGCATACACGATGACGTCGGCCGGATGCTCGACGCCGTCGTCGGTGACGATGCCATCGGCAGTGATTCGGTCGATCCGGTCGGTGATCAACGTCGCCTTGGGATTGGCCACTGCCTGGTAGTAACTGCCGGAGTAGAGGATTCGCTTGCAGCCTGCGCGATAGGTCGGGGTCAGTCTGCGGCGCAGGTCTTTATCGCGGACATTGCGGCGAATGTTCCATCTGCCGACCAGTTCGACGGCACGCAGCAAGCTCGGCCGTTGCGTCATCGCGAACCCGAGACCCTCGAGCCCCCAGTAGATACCTGACCGGCACGCCAATCTCAAGCCGGGCACCACCGCAAAGGCTTTGCGAACCAAGTTGGGCAGCAGGCTGTTCGGCCGCGGCACCACCCACGGCGGGGTGCGCTGATAGAGCTTTACCTCGGCGACGCCGGCGCCGCTGCGGACCAACTCCGGCAGGATCTGGATCGCGCTGGCGCCGGTGCCGATGATCGCGACCCGTTTCCCGGTCAAGTCGACGCTGTGGTCCCACTGCGCGGAATGAAAAGCGGCGCCGCGGAATTCGTCCATGCCCGCGATGTCCGGGATGCTCGGGATATGTAGCGCGCCGGCACCCGAGATCAGAAACTGGGCGACGTACTCATCCCCCGAGTCGGTGAATACGTGCCAGCGGTACTCGCTGTCGTCCCAGTGTGCGCGGCTGACCTTCTCGCCGAACCGCATGTAGCGGCGCAGGCCGTACTTTTCGGTGACGCCCCTGAGATAGTCCAGAATTTCCGGCTGCGGCGAGAACAGCTTGCTCCAGGTGGCTTTCGGCTCGAAGGAGAACGAGTAGAGGTGCGACGGCACGTCACATGCGCATCCGGGGTAGCTGTTGTCCCGCCAGGTCCCGCCGACGTCGTCGGCCTTTTCCACGATGACGAAGTCCACACCCTGGCGCTGGAGTGCGATCGCCATACCGAGCCCGGCGAACCCCGTTCCGATGATGACCGCGCGGGTGCGGATAGGCGGCGCCGCTGCGTCGCGGTGGA
>CBAAAS010000467.1:0-3334 GCA_964658855.1 uncultured Mycobacterium sp. | reverse complement strand
CCGGACAGCGTCCGCCCGGAGGCATCGGTGATGGTGCCCGAGATGATCACCGGCCAGCGGCGACCGCGGTCCTCGAACAGCGTTTCGACGGCGAACACCGCGGCCTTGGCGTTCAGCGAGTCGAAGATCGTCTCGATGATGATGAGGTCGGCACCACCGTCGACCAGGCCGTTGGCGCCTTCGAGGTAGGCGGCCACCAGCTGGTCGTAGGAGACGTTGCGGGCTCCGGGGTCGTTGACGTCCGGCGAGATCGACGCGGTCCGGGTCGTTGGCCCGATTGCGCCGGCGACATAGCGGGGCTTCTCCGGGGTGCTGAACTCGTCGGCAGCCTTGCGGGCCAGGGCCGCGCCGGCGTAGTTCAGCTCGTAGCTGAGATCCGCCATGTCGTAGTCGGAGAGCGAGACCGAGTTCGCGTTGAACGTGTTGGTCTCCAGGATGTCGGCGCCCGCTTCGAGGTACTCCCGGTGGATCCCCTCGATGATCTGCGGCTGCGTCAGGGTGAGCAGATCGTTGTTGCCCTGAAGCGCGCTCGGCCACTCCGTGAACCGGTCACCGCGATAACCGGCCTCATCGGGCCGGTCCCGCTGGATCGCGGTGCCCATCGCGCCGTCGATCACCATGATTCGCTGGCCGAGAGCAGCCGTCAGTTCGTCCGTGCAGTCAGGGCGGATGTTCGGCGCAAAGTCGTTCACGCATGTTCCTTCCGTAACGGAAGGCGTCCTTAACTCCGCCGAGCGTGGCGGAAACCGGCAATCACCCGGAACCGTTGCAACGCCTCTCGACCAGAAAAGTCTACGTCGTCACGCGATCGACGTCTGGACGCCTTGTTCGACCCGATCGCGGTGCCCTCGAGTGCCCGCTCGCGCGTCTGGGCGGCAATGTCGTGGTCACCAAGGTCAACCAGATTGCAGCCGAGCGTATTTCGCCCCGACCGCGTCGGCGCCGGTTATAAACAAGCATGGCCGGACGAGGGAAACGGCCGCTGCTCTGCGCGCCGCGACCTTGATCACGCCGTACCCTAATTGCGTGACCTCGCCGGATGTCAGCGCCTCGTTCCCCGAACTGCACAACACGATCGTCGTGGCTGCGTTCGAGGGCTGGAATGACGCGGGTGACGCAGCCAGCGATGCGCTCGAGCACCTGGACGCCATCTGGGAGGCCGATCCCATCCTCGAGATCGACGACGAGGCCTATTACGACTATCAGGTGAACCGCCCGGTCATCCGGCAGGTTGACGGCGTCACGCGGGAACTGGTGTGGCCGTCGATGCGGATCTCGCACTGCCGGCCACCGGGCGCCGACCGTGACATCGTGCTGATGCACGGCGTCGAGCCGAACATGCGCTGGCGCACCTTTTGCGCCGAACTGCTGGCCGTCGCCGACAAGCTCAACGTCGACACCGTGGTGATCCTGGGCGCTCTGCTGGCCGATGCACCGCACACCCGGCCGGTGCCGGTGTCCGGGGCGGCCTACTCCCCCGAGTCGGCGAAACGCTTCGGGCTGCAGGAAACCCGCTACGAGGGGCCGACGGGCATTGCCGGGGTGTTTCAGGACGCCTGCGTTGCCGCCGGGATACCCGCGGTCACGTTCTGGGCGGCGGTCCCGCATTACGTGTCGCAGCCGCCCAGCCCGAAAGCGACTGTCGCCCTGCTGCGCCGGGTGGAGGAAGTGCTCGACATCGAGGTTCCGCTGGCCGATCTGCCCGCCCAAGCCGAGGAGTGGGAGCTGGCGGTCACCGAGATGACGACCGACGACGACGAGATCGCGGAGTATGTGCAGTCTCTGGAGCAGCGCGGCGATGCCGAGGTCGACATGACCGAGGCGCTGGGCAAGATCGACGGCGACGCGCTGGCGGCCGAGTTCGAGCGCTATCTGCGCCGACGCCGACCAGGTTTCGGCCGCTAGCGGATCGTCGTCATCGACTCAGTGCTTGTCCAACACCTGGTTGTAGGCGCTGGTGGATCGGCCCAGTGCCTTGACTTCCTCGTCCATCCGCGGCAGCAGCTCCGTTGCGGTCTTGGCTACGGCGTTCTCGCCGATGGGGGTCGACAAAAACGGCTTCAGCCAGCGCAACCAGCCCACCCAGCCCGGGCAGTACACCCGCCGCTTGCGGTGCTCGATGCCCTTGACGAACGCCGTCGCGCAGTCGTCGACCGACGTAGTTTTGTTCAGCGGCCACGGCAACTTGGACAGCAGTTCGGTGAACGACGGCAGGTCGGCCTTGGTGTCGCGGACCAGCGCCGTGTCGATCCAGGACATGTGCGCCGAACCGACGGTGACGCCGTGGCCGGCGACCTCCAATCGCAGCGCGTTGGCCAGGTGTTCGACGCCGGCCTTGGAAGCGTCATACGGGATCATCCCTGGCGCGGCCGCGAACGCCGCCAGCGAAGAGACGATCAGCACGTAGCCCTTGCGGCCGATCACCGCGGGCAGCGTGGCGCGCACCGTGTGGAATACGCCGACCAGATTGATGTCGATGACCCGCTGGAATGCCAGTGGGTCGACCTGCAGCACCGATCCGTAGCTCGCGATGCCGGCGTTGGCCAACACCACGTCGATACCGCCGAATTTCGTGACCGCCTGCTCGGCGGCAGCGTTCATCGCAGCCAGGTCGCGAACATCCGCGACCACGGTGAGGACACGCTCGTCGCCGCCGAGTTCGCCGGAGATCGCCGCCAGTGCGGCGGTATCCACGTCGGTCAGCACCAGCTTGGCGCCCTTGTTGTGCAGGCGGCGGGCCACCTCGGCGCCGATCCCGTGGGCACCGCCGGTGATGAATACGACTTGCGAGTTAACTGACGTCATGGCGGCAACCTACCTGCTACTGCGGTTCGGACGACAGTTCCACTCCCAGTAGGGCATCCGCCAACGCAGCCACCGTCCGCGGCGCCTGAGCGTCATGACCGCCGTATTCCAGCGCGTCGGTCGTCCAACCATCAAGTGCGGCAATGGCTTTGGGCGTGTCAAGATCGTCGGCAAGATATTGGCGGACCCGGGCGATCACGTCGGCGGCGTCCGGTCCGGCGGGCAACGTGGTCGCGGCCCGCCACCGCTGCAGCCGAGCGCCGGCATCGTGGAGCACCTGCGGCGACCACTCGCGATCGGCCCGGTAATGCCCGGCCAGTAGTCCCAGCCGGATGGCGGCGGGCTCGACGCCCTCGGCCCGCAACCCGGACACCAGAACCAGGTTGCCGCGGCTCTTGGACATCTTGTGGCCGTCCCAGCCGATCATTCCGGCGTGCACGTAGTGCCCGGCGAATCGCCTTTCGCCACTGACGGATTCGGCGTGCGCGGCGGTGAACTCGTGATGCGGGAAGATCAGGTCGCTGCCGCC
>CBAAAS010000466.1:0-3342 GCA_964658855.1 uncultured Mycobacterium sp. | reverse complement strand
CCTGTCCGCGAGCCGCCCCGGTGACCAGCGCCACCCGATCGGTCATCGCTCACCCCGCGCTTCGTCGAGGCCCGCAGCGGCGCCGCGGCGCAGGGCCTGCGATTCCGCGGCCAGGGTGATCATCCGAAAACCTATCTGCGCCATGGTATGTCCGACCTTACCGTTGCCGGCATGGATGGCCGGCACCAGTCCGGCGGCCGAGGCGGCCTCGTGAATGCCGCCGATGGCCGCTCGCACATCCGGGTCGGTGGTGGCGTTGCCGACATCGACACCCATCGAGATCGCCAGATCAGCGGGTCCGACGTAGATTCCGGTCACGCCGGGTACCGCGCAGATCGCGTCGACATCGGCCAGCGCCGCGGCGGTTTCGATCATCGCGAACACGCTGACCCGTGCCTCCAGCGCGGCGGTATCGGTGCCGAGGCTGGCCCGCAGCGGTCCGAAGCTGCGCGTGCCGGCCGGTGGGTAGCGGGTAGCGGCCACCGCCGCGGCAGCCTGGTCGGCCGACTCGATCATCGCGACGATGATGGCGTCGGCGCCGGCGTCCAGCACCCGCCCGATGGGCGCCGCATCGGCGTTGGGCAGTCGCACCGCGGTTCCGATGGGTACGTGTTCGATACCGCGCAACATGCTCGCGATGTCGGCGTCGTTGATGTAGCCGTGTTGGGCGTCGAAGCCGACGTAGTCGTATCCGGCCCGGGCGAACTCCTGCGGCCCGATGGCGGTCGGTCCGGTGATCCAGCCGCCCCACACGGGTGCACCCGAAGCAAGCGCCCGCTGCAGGTGGCTGGCGGTCATGACGCCACGATCGCGATCTTGCCGCGCGCGGAATCGGGACGGGCTGCCAATTCGAAGGCAGCCTGGACATCGTCGATGCCGAAGGTGTGGGTCGAATAGTCGGCCAGCAGGTTCCGATGTTCGGCAGCGAATTTGTTGGCCAGTTCGAGCATCCTTGGACGATCAAGCGCCACACCGGATTTCAGCGTCAGATTGCGACGCAGCATGGTGCGCATGCTGATCGGGTAGCTATCGTCGTCGGGCACACCGAAGTAGAACACCGTGCCGCCGGGCGCGGCGGCTTCGATCGCATGGTTCAGGGTGGCCACCTGATGGCCGACGGTTTCGATCACGACGTCCGGCCGGTCGCCTGCGTCGAGGTGGCTGACCCAGCGGTCGCTGGTGGCCCGCACTTAGGTGTCGGTGCCGAACGCCTTGGCGATCTCGCCGCGGTTGACGGGGTCGACGCCGGTGACTTGGCGGGCGCCCCCGGCTTTGGCCGCAGAGGAGAACAGCAGTCCGATCGAACCCTGGCCGATCACGCCGACGTGGCGGCCGGTGAGGTCGGGCAGTTGCTCGATCGCGTAGAGCACGCAGGCCAGCGGTTGGAGCCCGACGGCCTGCGCCGGGCTCAGCGTCGGGTCGTAGGACGTCACCTGGTTGCCGTCGGTGACGACCCGCTCCATCAGGCCGTCGAAGCCGGATGCCCAGCCCACCACCCGATCTCCGGGCTGATGCCGGCTGTGCCGGCTGGCGATGACCTCGCCGACGACCTCGTGGACCGGAAAGCCGTCCTTCTCGGCGCCGCTGCGGCCGTAGTCCCCCGGTAGCAGGCCGCGCACACCACGGAACGCCGGCATGTCGCTGCCGCAGACACCGGCGGCCAGAAACTGCAGCAACACTTGGCCGTCGGCGAGGCAGTCGGGTGTCTTCTCGTCGATCGAGGTCCGTTCGAATTGATAGGGCGCGACGATCCGGTAGGACCACATGTCACACCTCCACGGGCAGCCTGCTCCAGCCCCACTGGAAACTGGACGGCGGGCGGTACGCCGCCTCGTCGATGATGCGGTAGTCCGGCACGCGCCGCAGCCATTCGGTCACCAGAATCGACACTTCCAGGCGGGCCAGGTGATAGCCCAGACAGAAATGCTGCCCGCGGCCGAACGCCAACGAGCGGCCGCTAGGGCGATTCCAGATGAACTCGTCGGGTGCCGGGTACTCGCGCTCGTCCCGGTTGGCGGAGGCGAGCAGGGTGATGATGCGCTGCCCCGGTTCGATCGTGGTGTCGCGAATCGTGAACGGTTTTCGCGCGGTGCGGGCGAACCACTGGGCGGGTGCGCAGTAGCGGATCATCTCCTCTCGCGCGACGGCCACGTTGGCGGCAGGATCGGAGCGCACCGCGGCCAGTTGGTCAGGATGCCGCAGCAGTTCCCACAGTCCGTGGGCCACCACCTTGGGCACGGTTTCGGTTCCGCCGATGAACACGCACAGCATTTGGGTGGCCACTTCGACGTCGTCGAGTGCGCTGTCGTCGGGCAGTCGGTAGCCGAGCAGGCCGTCGACCACCGGTAGCTCACCGTCGGCCGCGGCGGCCCGTCGACGGCGGACAGCCGGAATCAGGTGCTCCAGGTAGTTCGGCCGGGCCGCGGCGGTGTCGACGCCGCTGCCGGGTTCGGCCAGGCTGCCGGCGTTCACGGCGGTCAGTACATCTGTCGCGAATTCGACTGGTATACCCAGCAATTCGCACACCACCGAGGCTACGACGATGCCGCCGTAATCCTGGGTCAGGTCGAAGGTGCCCTGCGGCAGCAGTTCGTCCAGCCGCTCGTTGGCCAGCTCGCGAATTCGGGCTTCCCATCCCGCGGCCCGCTTCGGCCGGAACGACTGACTGTGCGCCTTACGCACGCCGTCATAGATCGGCGCGTCGAACACGGCGTGAAACGGCAGCGGGTGCAGCGGCGGATCAGCGACCGGCCCCTGATTGTGGTGGGCCAGCACGGCTGCCGCCGGCAGCGTCCCTTCCGAAGCGACGAAGGTTCCGTCGTTGAGCGCCAGCACATCCCAGACGTCATCGAAACGCGACAGCGCGAACGTGTCCCACTTCGGCAGGTAGTACACCGGATGGTGCTCACGCAAGATCCGGTAGTAGGGCAATGGGTCGGCCATCACTGCCGGATCGAACGGGTCGTAGCTGAAAGTGCTCACTGCAGTGGCGACGACGGAAGTGCTTGCAGGATCGAGTCTTCCCAGCCGTCGCGCAAGGCCGGGGCAACGCTCATCCACGTCACGATCTCGGCCGGGGGGCTTTCCTTCCACGACGGATAGTGCTCGGCGAAGCACTCCCAGCCGCCCTCTAGCGCCCAGTAGTGGATCACCTCGTTGAAGCGGAACGTAGTGGTGAACGAACCCAGCCAGTGTTTACCGGTGCGTTCCGACCATGGCACGTACAGTCGCTCCAATTCGCGGATGTAGTCGTACTGACGGCCGGGTTTGGTCTGCATGATCTCTTGAATCACCACGGACGCACTAAAATTGGTGTCCCGCAGTTGGGTGAGCGTTTTGTTG